>NZ_AEJZ01000096.1:0-7032 GCF_000208525.1 Escherichia sp. TW14182 | reverse complement strand
CTGAAATATCTGCTTCACGCCCCAGAATCACTGCCAGTTCCTGCAAACGTTCAGTCATCTGCTCTTTTGTCATCACATCTCTCCCGTGCGCTAAAGAAAAAGGCGGGAATATCCCGCCCCGTCTTATTTCACCTGAACCACCACAAACGCATCCGGATCCGGCAGCACCATCAACGGCGCAGACTGCGTCATGGTATATTCGCAACCAGGATCCCCCACTTCCTCCCAGTGTTTCGGATAACGAATCGCAGAGGTGATCCCTTCACTCAGCGCCTGATTATCCTGGATTGCGCCATAGCAACGGACGCCCTCCGCCTGAGTGTTTCCCAGAATCAGTGTACCTTCCGGCAGATAACGCTGTTCATCCCCGTTTTCGTCAACATACGTTGTCTTCGCCACCACGACAGCCAGATCGCCGTACCAGCCCTTAAAGGAAACCACGGAACCCAGGTCTTTCAGTGCGGTTTCCAGCTCAGATTTGGAGCCACGGCGGGTATCCAGTTTTTCACGGAACAGTTTAAAACCATTCAGCATACGCCAGACCGTGCCGTCCATAATCGCGATATTGATGGTACCGGAAGCAAAATCGCAGTACGCATCAAGATCATGCGTCGGATCGAAGGTGTCAGCATTCTGCTTTGACCATTCGCGTCCGCCAGCCTGCGTAATGTTATTGGCGGCAGAACGCCCAAAATCCACTTCCACCGTCTCAAACTGCTCGCCGCTCATAGTGTATTTACCCTGCAGAACAGCACTGACTGCCTGCATTTCTTCCACCTGCACAATCGCCTGCTCTTCCTGTTTCAGGTTGTCCGTCAGAATACGCAGACGGCGGTAAGCCGGGTCATTAAGGCGGGCCGGATCTTCCCCCGGAAGACGTTCTACAGCCTGCTGATAATCAAAGCGGTGTTTTGGTTTTACATAACCGGGACGTAACACGCGGGTTTCACCACCACGGCTGCGCAGCACTTTGCCTGACACCACCGGAGACACATACGCCGCAACCGGTGTTTTGCCGGTAATTTTATCCAGCATGACTTCCTGAGTATGGAAAGTGATCGTGCGACGAAAGAACAGCTCAAGAAACAGCGCACGAAATTTCACTTTCTGCTCGGTGTACCCGAGTAACTGACGCGTGGTAAATAACCCCATAATTTATTTTCCTTCAGAAACACAAACGGGCCGCATCGCGACCCGTTTTTTCAGTTAATCACTTCACCATCAGGCGTGACTGATGGCACTTCCCACAAATGCGTTGGCTTTTTTCACCGCATCCACCGAACCAGGCCAGACCAGCGACTCAGTGGCAAACGTACCGCTTTTGTAGTACGTCAGCATGGGCTCGGTCCCGGCAAGCGCCAGAGCCAGCACACCCACAGCCGTTCCGGCTTTCTGACCATCCCAGACAACCAGTTTTCCGGTGGCGTCATCCACCATCAGTGGCGTCAGTGCAGGTGTGGCAGCACTGATACCACTGGTGGCTGTTGCGGTATGCGCCGGATCGCTTCCGGCAAAAATGCGCACATCTGCACGCTTTTCCGTGGTGGTTTTAATCATTTTTCAGCCTCCTGATTTATCTGAATTCCGGATATCGCTTACGGCATACTCATCAGCAGGTCTTCCTCCCCGCGCCCGGCAGTTCCGCCACCGGAAACCGCACTGGCAGCATGCTGTGCCATAAAGCGATCAAAAAGTGTTTCCTGTGACGGTTGCGATGCCGCCGGCGCGGCTGCCAGCAGCGTTTTCGCCTGCGCCACCGTCATTCCTGGCTGTTCTGTCAGTGCCTGTGCAAGTTGTTCGCGCCCTTTCGCCTCCGGCAGCGCCATAATCTGCTCGCCGACACTTGCAGAACCCGCAACCGGTGCCGCCGCCAGTAACGTTTTGGCCTGGTCAACGGTCATTCCCGGCTGTTCAGCCAGCGCCTGCGCGAGTTGTTCACGCCCTTTTGCTTCCGGTAACGCCATAATCTGATCGCCTGTGCCTGCAGCACCGGCAGCAGGGGCTGCCGCCAGAAACGCTTTCGCCTGCGCCACCGTCATCCCCGGCTGACCTGCCAGCATCTGTGCCAGTTGCTCACGCCCCTTTGCTTCCGGCAGCGCCATAATCTGATCACCCGTGCTGTCAGTACCGGCAACCGGCGCAGCAGCCAGCAACGTTTTCGCCTGCTCAATCGTCATTCCTGGCTGACCTGCCAGCATTTGCGCCAGTTGCTCGCGCCCTTTCGCCTCCTGACAATTCAGGATCCCCATCACGCGCTGATTTTCCTGGGCCACCGCTTCAGCAACGGTGAGATTTTTAACAGTCATTGCATTCTCCTTCGTAACAGAGTCATTCAGTGCAGAAACCATCACTTCAACGGCATCTGCAGCATTAATCAGTTGATCAGCCAGGCCTGCATCAATGCCTGCCTGACCGTCATAAACGGCAGCCTCGGTATTCATCACTGCCTCTGAACTCAGCCCCGTATAAAGCGCCACCTTGTCGACAAACATCCGGCGGGCCTCATCAATACGGCGCTGAAAATCTGCACGCACACCTGCCGGCAATGCCTGAATACTGTTGCCGTCAACCTTGTGCTGCCCGGAGTAAATCAGCGTGATGTCCACCCCTTCCTGTGCCAGTTGTTTCTCGTAACTGGTATGCGCCATCATCACGCCAATCGAACCAATTTTTGCCGTCTGCGTGACCAGCCGACGGGTACAGGCTGCCGCCAGCAACATGGCGGCTGAACAGGCCATGTCATTACACAGCGCCCACACGGGCTTCTGTTCCCGCAGACGGTAAATCATGTCAGCACAGTCAAACGCCCCGGCAGCCTGACCGCCCGGGCTGTCGATATCCAGCAAAATGCCGCGCACATCCGGATCATTCACCGCCATCTGAAGGCGGGCCGTCAGGCCGTCATAGCCAGTCATGCCGGAGTAAGGCCGCAGGGTACCCAGTTTATGCACCAGCGTGCCGCTCACCGGAAGAATGGCGATGCCATTCTTCACCTGGTAACTCTTTGCCGGACGCTGACCGCCCGCCATATAGTCAGTCACAGCCAGTTGCATACCATCAGCATCAAGCTGAACAGCCTGCTGAGGAACGGCAAGGCTGCCGGCTCCCATCTCTTTACCCAGCGCGCAAAAGAAAACCCGCGCATAGGCGGGTTCCAGTAAAAGCGGCTCATTAAATGCCATGGCGGCAATATGCGATAAATTACGACGCATCGACTTTTTCTCCCGTTGTCTGTCGGATCTGCTGCTGAAACGTGTCCTTTATCCAGATGGGGCGGGGAAGACCCGCTGCCTGTCGCTCCTGGCTTTCACGCAGTTGCTGGCGGAAAATCTCCTGATAGTCATCGCCCATCAGGGCCAGCTCTTTCTCATACGTACTTAAACCACCTTCAATACGCATCACCGCTTCCTGCACTTCCTTAAGGCCATCAATCGCCATGCGACCGGCACCAATCCACTCGGCACGACACCATCCGGAACGGGCCTCCCAGAATGAAAAACGGGATTTCGGCGGGCGGATCACACCGCGAATAAGCGCTTCCTCCAGCCAGCAGGCAAACATCTGTGATGCCAGTCGACTGGCCACAAATTTTCGTTTGCCCATAAAATACCGCCACGACTCATTGGCGGATGCCCTGGCACTGGAATAACTGACCTGTGAATAATCACGGGAAAGCTGTTCATAGGACACCCCCAGTCCGGCAGCGATGTAACGTAACAGCGCCTTTTCCAGTTCAGAGAAACCATTATCTGCATTCTGCGCTGTCTGCAGATTCAGTGAATCCCCCGGATAAAGATGCGGAATACGGACCCCGCCCAGCTTTACCGTATTGGTGGCGTAATAACGCGCGTAGCCTTTCATGATGGTGTTCAGGGGATTTTTACCGCCATCTCCCACCCCGGCGATATATTCAAATGCTTTTTCCGAATCCAGCGTGGATTCAATCGTCGCGGCATACATCGCCCGCACCACCGCCGACTGCAGTTGCGTGGCCTGCAGCGTGTCGAGCATCTTGAGACGCTCCATGACAGAATAAAACTGGTTGGCCCCGCGCGTCTGCCCGTCCTCCTGCGGCTGAAACACATGGATCATTCCCGGTCGCCCGGAGGGCAGCGTCGCCGCAATCCGCGTCCAGTTGCTGACACCGTAACCGGGCCAGTCATCTTCCTGAACATGGTAGGCCAGTGCTTTTCCGTACCGGTTGATTTCCACCCCGGCACGCATAAAACGATCGCCGGTACCATAACCGGGTGTACTGACACGTTTCGGGCTGATGGTCTTGAATTTCGTCCGGAATAATGACGTGGATTCCGTATCCCATACGGGCTGGACAAAAATTTCACCGTTAAATGTATGAACGCCCACCCCTTCACGAATAAATTCGGTAAACGAGCGACGCCCCTCCACATCCATCGAACCAAACACCGGATCGCAGAATTCCATCCACGCCGCCTCCACATCTTCAATAAAGGCATGTGAATCGGCTTCCGACATCCCCAGCCAGCGCCAGTTGGGCCGGTAACTCAGACGAAACATGTGTCCGACGATATGGTCTTTATGAATTTCAACGGCGTTTGCGGCAATACCGTTATTGCGGACCAGATCATCCGCACGGGCGTTACCCAGCTGAATGGAAGGTAAGAGCGCCACGTCGGCACTTTCCGGTGCAGGCAACCATTCCGCAAGCTGTCCGCCAAATCCGGTACCCCCTCCGGAATACCCCATACTCTGCCGCAATGGCTGCCCGTGAAGATCCACCAGTTCCCTGTTCACAGCCCCACTCCTGCCGGGCCGCGACGCCGTCCGGATACGCCCAGCGCACTTTCCAGCTCTTCAATATACTGGCGTAGTTCACCAATCGTCGCCCGCGAATACTGAACCTGACGCCCGTCCTTACTGACGGAAACCACAGCACGTCCGATCATCAGTTCATGTAATGCCCGGCGGGCATCACAAAGCATTTCATGCGTATAAACCATTCTTTATCCTCCACTCAGTGCAGCCGCGATTTCTTCCAGACTCATCTCATCGTCGTCCTGCTCATCTCTTCTGGCACGGGCCAGTGCTTCAAGATCCAGCTGCCACCGCTGAACTGAAATACGCAGGGCAGCATAGGCATATACCAGGCAGTCGAGGGCTTCGTTGCGTCGCCCTTTTTTATCCCACAGCAGTTTCACCCTGCCATTAACCACCTTCTCCACCAGCTCTTCCGCCACGATCTGACGCGCCTCTTCTTCCGAAAAAATGTCGGGGTTATCCGGAAAACGGAAGGTATACGGGGCGGCTTCACTGGCAGAGACCACCGGCAGGGCAAAACGGGCGTACAGCATTTCCTTGACGGTATCGGAGCCCACCTCACACAAAAACACACCACGCTGGTTGCGCTTTTTGGGCATGGTGATCACCGGCTTGCCGTACACCGATGCCCCTTTTATGGGAAGCACAAAAAAAGTGCCGTGTTTCCTGGAACGCTGATACACAATGTCCTGGTCGATACCACCGGTATCCCAGCAGACACGGGAAATGGAAATTTCAGTACCGTCAGCATGGCGATATTTTTTCCGGATCACCGTATCAACACGTTTAAGGGTGTCCTCGTCTTCCGGTCGCCCCATGATAATTTGCTTATCAATCAGAAAGGCTTCTTCGCCGGGAGCCCAGCCCCAGACATAAATTTCATAGCGATCTTTCTGGGAGTCGATCCCTGCGGTCAGGTAAACCACCCGCAGGGGAACCTGCGCGCCATAGTGGCAGACTTTTTCCAGCAACAACTCAAAGCTCAGTTTTTCTGCCACGGCCTCTTCATAGGGCTCCCCGAGCGTGGTGTTAATAAACGTCTTAACACCGTTCGGATCCTTCAGCGCATCCAGCCAGTCATAAACAATCTGTACCCAGGTGGTGAACGGACTGTACGCCGTCCAGATGTGGAAAGTGACGGAGCGCGGCGGTGGCATCTCCTCATCGCCGGCGCTGTAAAATGCCAGGCCGTCGCGCGTCCACATCCCGGTATTGTCACAAATCCAGCGCCCGTCGGTCTGGTCAAGTTCCGACTGCCGGATCACACAGCCATTATGTTCACACAGGTAATACACCGTTTCCGGTTTACCCTTCTCCCATTTCAGGCCAAATGGCGTCGCATCATCGCCAAACTTCAGATACTGGGCCTCCCCGCAATGAGGGCAAGGGACATAAAACCGCATGAAATGCGCTGATTCATTTGCGGCTTTCTCAATCTGGCAGGAGCCTTTAATTTTTGGCGTTGAGCCACGTATGGATTTAGGCCATACCGAGCCTTCGATACGCTTATCGCCAAGCAGCGTCGGCGAACCTTCTTTTTCCACATCCGGTTCAAACGAGGAGAGTTCGTCATAGCAGACCACATCCACAGATTTTTCACGGTAGTTTTTAGCAGCGGCGCCGCCAAGGCACCAGAAACCCACACCGGAGGAAAAACGCTTCAGGGTGAGTGTATTATCGCGGTGCTTTCTTCCGAACCATGGAGCCAGCTCCAGCAATGCAGGTACATCCCTTATCGTGGGCTCAACATGAGATTTCATGAAATCTTCTGCAGCAGAATCTGTTGGCTGAAAAAGCAGACTGTTACGGGATTTATGCTCAATAAAATAAGCCTCCACCCCCAACAGCATTTTGGTGTAACCAACGCGCGCCGATTTAATCAGATTAACGGTGCGGATCCGGTCATTTCCCATGCTGTTCATAATGGCAACCTGAAACGGCAGGGTTTCCCATTGTCCGGGGGTATATGAAGATTCTTTCGGCAGATAATAATGTTTATCAGCCCACTGAACTGTCGTCAGTGGAACCGGAATATTGAGAGATAAAAGCCCTGTAGCTATCGCACCGGCTGCATTAGCTGCCTTCTGTGCGTCTGAAATCATCAATCCACCTGCCCACGTTTTCACCGGCTTTAGCTGCAACATTGGAGGCTTTCGCGATTTCAGTTTTCACCACATCAAGGTGTGACGGTGAAATATCCGGATATTTACGCTGTAATGTCAGCGGCACACGTAC
>NZ_AEJZ01000097.1:0-21777 GCF_000208525.1 Escherichia sp. TW14182 | reverse complement strand
CCTTCCACCCCCCGCCACAATTCCAGTAGTGAGCCAGGGAAAACGACAGCCAGCGCGTCGCCCTGACCAGAACGGAAGCCCTTGCGATAGCGGGCCGTTTTTGCGGGATCGGTGAGCAGGTGTGAATGACCGACCAGACGGGCAAGTTCATTCAAAAAGGCTTTATTATCAGTTGTTGTCATGGAAGACATTTTCCACTCCTTGTGGTGGCGAAAAAATATCACAAACTAGAATAGCGCCTTGTATGACAATTCAGCGAGTGAATATTTTGAAAATTCAGACAATAAACTGAGCATTCTTTTTCTCTCTCCATCATGCTTATGGCAAACTACGGTTTTTGCACCATTTTCGCTGCCACGTCGGGCAACAAAGGAAGAAAAATCCACATGAAATGGCTATGTTCAGTAGGTATCGCGGTAAGTCTGGCCTTACAGCCAGCACTGGCGGATGATTTGTTCGGTAACCATCCATTAACGCCCGAAGCGCGTGATGCGTTCGTCACCGAACTGCTCAAAAAAATGACGGTTGATGAGAAGATTGGTCAACTGCGCTTAATCAGCGTCGGCCCGGATAACCCGAAAGAGGCGATCCGCGAGATGATCAAAGACGGGCAGGTTGGGGCGATTTTCAACACCGTAACCCGTCAGGATATCCGCGCCATGCAGGATCAGGTGATGGAATTAAGCCGCCTGAAAATTCCTCTCTTCTTTGCCTATGATGTGCTGCACGGTCAGCGCACTGTCTTCCCGATTAGCCTCGGCCTGGCCTCTTCTTTTAACCTCGATGCGGTGAAAACAGTAGGGCGCGTCTCTGCTTATGAAGCGGCAGATGATGGCCTGAATATGACCTGGGCGCCAATGGTCGATGTCTCGCGCGATCCGCGCTGGGGACGTGCTTCCGAGGGTTTTGGCGAAGATACGTATCTGACCTCAATCATGGGTAAAACCATGGTGGAAGCGATGCAGGGTAAAAGCCCGGCAGATCGCTACTCGGTGATGACCAGCGTCAAACACTTTGCTGCATACGGCGCGGTAGAAGGTGGTAAAGAGTACAACACCGTCGATATGAGCCCGCAGCGTCTGTTTAATGACTATATGCCGCCGTACAAAGCGGGGCTGGATGCAGGCAGCGGCGCGGTGATGGTGGCGTTGAACTCGCTGAACGGCACGCCAGCCACCTCCGATTCCTGGCTGCTGAAAGATGTGCTGCGCGATCAGTGGGGCTTTAAAGGCATCACCGTTTCCGATCATGGCGCAATCAAAGAACTGATTAAACACGGTACGGCGGCAGATCCGGAAGATGCGGTGCGCGTGGCACTGAAATCCGGGATCAACATGAGTATGAGCGACGAGTATTACTCGAAGTATCTGCCTGGTTTGATCAAATCCGGCAAAGTGACGATGGCTGAGCTGGACGATGCCGCGCGTCACGTACTGAACGTCAAATATGACATGGGACTGTTTAACGATCCGTACAGCCACCTTGGGCCGAAAGAGTCTGACCCGGTGGATACCAATGCTGAAAGCCGCCTGCACCGTAAAGAAGCGCGTGAAGTGGCGCGTGAAAGCCTGGTGTTGCTGAAAAACCGTCTCGAAACGTTACCGCTGAAAAAATCGGCCACCATTGCGGTGGTTGGGCCACTGGCGGACAGTAAACGTGACGTGATGGGCAGCTGGTCCGCAGCCGGTGTTGCCGATCAATCCGTGACCGTACTGACCGGGATTAAAAATGCCGTCGGTGAAAACGGTAAAGTGCTGTATGCCAAAGGGGCGAACGTTACCAGTGACAAAGGCATTATCGATTTCCTGAATCAGTATGAAGAAGCGGTCAAAGTCGATTCGCGCTCGCCGCAAGAGATGATTGATGAAGCGGTGCAAACCGCGAAACAATCTGATGTGGTGGTGGCTGTGGTCGGTGAAGCACAGGGGATGGCGCACGAAGCCTCCAGCCGTACCGATATCACCATCCCGCAAAGTCAGCGTGATTTGATTGCGGCGCTGAAGGCCACCGGTAAACCGCTGGTGCTGGTGCTGATGAACGGTCGTCCGCTGGCGCTGGTGAAAGAAGATCAGCAGGCCGACGCGATTCTGGAAACCTGGTTTGCGGGTACGGAAGGGGGGAATGCGATTGCCGATGTATTGTTTGGCGATTACAACCCGTCCGGCAAGCTGCCGATGTCCTTCCCGCGTTCTGTCGGGCAGATCCCTGTGTACTACAGCCATCTGAATACCGGTCGCCCGTATAATGCCGACAAGCCGAACAAATACACTTCGCGTTATTTTGATGAAGCTAACGGGGCGCTGTACCCGTTCGGTTATGGTCTGAGCTATACCACGTTCACCGTCTCTGATGTGAAACTCTCTGCCCCGACCATGAAGCGTGACGGCAAAGTGACCGCCAGCGTGCAGGTGACGAATACCGGCAAACGCGAAGGGGCGACGGTGGTTCAGATGTATTTGCAGGATGTGACCGCTTCTATGAGCCGTCCGGTGAAGCAGTTGAAAGGTTTTGAGAAAATCACCCTCAAACCGGGCGAAACTCAGACTGTCAGCTTCCCGATCGATATCGAGGCGCTGAAGTTCTGGAATCAGCAGATGAAATATGACGCCGAGCCAGGCAAGTTCAATGTCTTTATCGGCACTGATTCCGCACGCGTTAAGAAAGGCGAGTTTGAGTTGCTGTAATGCTTTAGTAAGGGCGCGACGTTTGCGCCCTTTGCCTGATGCGCTGCGCTTATTAGGTCTACAGAATGGTTACAACTTGTTGATTTTTCACCCGCTGTAGGCCGGATAAGGCGCTTGCGCCGCATCCGGCAGGAAACGTCGGTCAGTATTTCCCCCTTTAAGTATTTATCTGATTCTGCAACTGAATCCGCCCAGTCAGGCTAACCCCGCCATTATCAACTATGCTTTTCTCTTAATTCGCTGAAAACAACAGTAAAAGAATGAGGAAAGCATCATGCCACTCTCAAAGGTCTGGGCAGGTTCACTGGTTTTGTTGGCAGCCGTGAGCCTGCCGCTACACGCGGCTTCCCCCGTTAAAGTCGGTTCAAAAATCGATACCGAAGGCGCGCTACTCGGCAACATCATCTTGCAGGTACTCGAAAGCCACGGCGTACCGACGGTCAATAAAGTGCAACTCGGAACGACTCCTGTGGTGCGTGGGGCGATTACTTCTGGCGAGCTGGATATCTATCCGGAATACACCGGCAATGGCGCTTTCTTCTTTAAAGATGAAAACGATGCGGCGTGGAAAAATGCCGGGCAAGGCTACGAGAAAGTCAAAAAGCTCGATGCAGAGCAAAACAAGTTAATCTGGCTGACGCCCGCGCCTGCGAATAACACCTGGACCATCGCCGTGCGTCAGGATGTGGCAGAGAAAAACAAACTCACTTCGCTTGCCGATCTCAGTCGTTATTTGAAAGAGGGGGGCAACTTCAAACTTGCGGCCTCCGCAGAGTTTATTGAACGCGCCGATGCGTTACCCGCTTTTGAAAAAGCTTACGACTTTAAACTCGATCAGGATCAGTTACTGTCACTTGCAGGCGGCGACACGGCGGTGACCATTAAAGCCGCTGCCCAACAAACATCCGGCGTTAATGCGGCGATGGCTTACGGCACTGACGGCCCGGTAGCGGCGCTGGGACTGCAAACCTTAAGCGATCCGCAAGGCGTGCAACCTATCTACGCGCCTGCACCAGTGGTGCGTGAATCGGTGTTGAAGGAGTATCCGCAAATGGCACAGTGGCTACAGCCAGTCTTCGCCAGCCTCGATGAAAAAACATTGCAGCAACTGAATGCCAGCATTGCCGTTGAAGGACTGGATGCCAAAAAAGTGGCTGCCGACTACCTGAAACAAAAAGGGTGGACGAAGTAATTTCTCGTGACTTATCTACGTATTAATCCTGTTCTGGCGCTGCTGCTGTTGCTGACGGCAATCGCAGCGGCACTGCCGTTTATCAGTTACGCGCCTAACCGGCTGGTCTCTGGTGAGGGGCGTCATCTCTGGCAACTGTGGCCGCAAACGATCTGGATGCTGGTGGGCGTTGGTTGCGCCTGGCTGACTGCCTGTTTTATTCCCGGTAGAAAAGGCAGCATTTTTGCACTCATCCTTGCGCAATTCGTCTTCGTATTGCTGGTGTGGGGAGCTGGAAAGGCGGCGACACAACTGGCGCAAAATGGCAGTGCGCTGGCGCGTACCAGCCTCGGCAGTGGTTTCTGGCTGGCAGCGGCGCTGGCACTGCTGGCCTGTAGTGATGCCATCCGCCGAATCTCCACGCATCCGCTGTGGCGCTGGTTGTTGCATATGCAGATTGCCATCATTCCGCTGTGGTTGCTGTACTCCGGCGCGCTTAACGATCTCTCGCTAATGAAAGAATACGCCAACCGTCAGGATGTGTTTGATGACGCGCTGGCACAGCATCTGACGTTGCTGTTTGGTGCGGTGCTGCCTGCGTTAGTGATTGGTGTGCCGCTGGGCATCTGGTGCTACTTTTCCACTGCACGGCAGGGGGCAATTTTTTCTCTGCTCAATGTCATTCAGACCGTGCCTTCGGTGGCGCTCTTTGGCCTGTTGATTGCGCCGCTTGCCGCGCTGGTTACGGCCTTTCCGTGGCTGGGGAAGCTCGGCATAGCAGGAACCGGAATGACACCCGCACTGATTGCGCTGGTGCTCTACGCGTTACTGCCGTTAGTGCGCGGCGTGGTAGTGGGCTTGAATCAGATCCCGCGCGACGTGCAGGAGAGCGCCACAGCGATGGGCATGAGCGGGACGCAGAGTTTTTGGTATGTGCAGTTACCGCTGGCGTTACCGGTATTTCTGCGCAGCCTGCGGGTGGTGATGGTGCAAACTGTAGGTATGGCGGTGATTGCGGCGTTAATCGGCGCAGGCGGTTTTGGTGCGCTGGTTTTCCAGGGGCTGCTAAGCAGCGCCATTGATTTAGTGTTGCTCGGGGTGATCCCGGTAATTGTTCTGGCGGTGCTTACCGATGCGCTGTTCGATTTGCTTATCGCACTGCTGAAGGTGAAACGTAATGATTGAATTTAGCCATGTCAGCAAACTGTTCGGCGCACAAAAAGCCGTTAACGATCTCAATCTCAATTTTCAGGAAGGGAGTTTTTCGGTGCTGATTGGCACATCTGGCTCCGGCAAATCCACCACCCTGAAAATGATTAACCGCCTGGTGGAGCATGACAGCGGCGTGATCCGCTTTGCCGGAGAAGAAATTCGCTCGCTGCCAGTACTGGAGTTGCGGCGCCGGATGGGATACGCCATCCAGTCGATAGGTTTATTTCCCCACTGGAGCGTGGCGCAAAACATCGCCACCGTGCCGCAATTACAAAAATGGTCGCGGGCGCGGATCGACGATCGTATCGACGAATTAATGGCGCTGTTGGGGCTGGAGTCAAATTTGCGTGAGCGTTATCCACATCAACTTTCTGGTGGTCAGCAGCAGCGAGTCGGCGTTGCTCGTGCGCTGGCTGCCGATCCGCAAGTTTTGCTGATGGATGAACCGTTTGGCGCGCTGGATCCGGTGACGCGCGGCGCGTTGCAGCAAGAGATGACGCGCATTCACCGTTTGCTGGGGCGCACTATTGTGCTGGTCACTCATGATATTGATGAGGCGCTACGGCTGGCAGAACATCTGGTGTTGATGGATCATGGTGAAGTGGTGCAGCAGGGCAATCCGCTGACGATGCTTACTCGTCCAGCGAATGATTTTGTCCGCCAGTTTTTTGGGCATAGTGAACTGGGTGTGCGCCTGCTTTCGTTACGTAGTGTGACTGATTATGTGCGCCGCAACGAACGCGCTGAAGGTGAGGCGCTGGCAGAAGAGATGACGCTACGTGATGCGCTCTCATTGTTTGTCGCTCGTGGTTGTGAAGTGTTGCCGGTGGTTGACGATCAAGGTAAACCTTGCGGCACATTACATTTTCAGGATCTGCTGGTGGAGGCGTAATCGTATGAAAATAATGCGCGATCCGCTGTTCTGGCTTATTGCTCTGTTTGTGGGGCTGATTTTCTGGCTACCCTATAGCCAGCCGTTGTTTGGTGCTTTATTTCCACAATTACCTCGGCCTGTTTATCAGCAGGAAAGTTTTGCTGCCCTGGCGCTGGCTCATTTCTGGCTAGTGGGGATCTCAAGTTTGTTTGCCGTGATCATTGGTACCGGTGCCGGAATTGCTGTCACTCGCCCGTGGGGCGCGGAGTTTCGCCCGATGGTCGAAACCATTGCCGCCGTTGGGCAGACTTTTCCGCCCGTAGCTGTGCTGGCGATTGTTGTTCCGGTGATGGGGTTTGGTCAGCAACCGGCGATTATTGCTTTGATCCTTTACGGCGTGCTACCGATCTTACAGGCGACACTTGCCGGACTGGGATCGATTGATGCCAGCGTGACAGACGTTGCCAAAGGGATGGGAATGAGCCGGGGTCAGCGATTGCGTAAAGTGGAGTTACCGCTGGCAGCGCCAGTGATTCTGGCTGGCGTGCGGACTTCAGTGAGTATCAATATTGGTACGGCGACCATTGCCTCAACGGTAGGAGCCAGCACGCTGGGTACGCCCATCATTATCGGACTTAGCGGATTTAACACTGCTTATGTGATTCAGGGGGCGTTGCTGGTGGCACTGGCGGCGATCATCGTAGACCGCCTGTTTGAACGGTTGGTGCAGCTACTCAGCCAGCACGCAAAATAAAGGTATAACCTGCGAGCATGACGCCACCGATACCGCCTAACGCCATCAACAGGAACAGGGTGATAACCCCAATTTTCGCTATGCGCATAATGCACTCCTTATGTTAACGAAAGGATTGTACAGTAAAGCGCATTTGTTAACGAATCATTAAATGCCGAGTGGGAAAATATCATGGCCTTGTTCCTGCCAGTTGGTGAGCTGCTGCTGCTGGGCGGGAGACTGGTTTTCACCGCACCACACCAATAGCGTGCGGCCTTCAAACAGTTCCGGGCGGAGCTGGTTGAGGGAATGGGCGAGGACATCAATGCGCCATCCTTGCTGGCTGGCAATCCAACCCTCCAGCCACAGCCGCGTGGTATCCTGAATATTCCAGCCAACCACCAGCGCATCTTTACCCTGTTTTTTACGTGCCGAAGCCAGACAAATGGCGATGTAGTTGATCAGTACACCGTCGAGGATCGCCAGTAACGCCTGGAGAGTTGGTTGCTGACACTGAAGACGTCGGCGCAGAGGAATGAACAGATGTGTGGTGAGCGTCTGGGCGGGGTAATCCTGACCACGTTCTTTGATCCACATTCGCAGACTTTGTAGATTGCCACTTTGCAGGTAATTAAGCAGAGTTTCTTGCTGATCGCGCCAGCCGTTTTGCACATCAACATTCTCATTACTGAGTAGCATTTTAACTTTGCTGACCTGCACACCGTTATCGATCCAGCGTTTGATCTCGCGGATCCGGTCGATATCGGCATCGTTGAACAGGCGATGACCGCCGTCTGTGCGCTGCGGTTTCAACAATCCGTAACGCCTCTGCCACGCGCGTAACGTGACAGGATTGATATCACAAAGCAACGCCACTTCACCAATTGTGTAAAGCGCCATCCTCTCACCCTTGCTCGCGAGGTCCCGGTTTAACTTTAGACGCAGATTTGCGAACCAGGTAGTTTTGTCCGTTTTTAGTTCATCGTTAGGGTGATTTTATTTTTGCCAGGTGATTTTGAGTGATCGTACTCACGAATTCTCATTTTTCTGCAAGAGTTCAAAGAAAGTTAAACGCAGGCAATGTATGTTACGCGTTTTAAAGGGAAGTGTGGTTTGCGGGTATGTACGATTTTAATCTGGTGTTGCTGCTGCTTCAGCAGATGTGCGTTTTTTTAGTCATTGCGTGGTTAATGAGTAAAACGCCATTATTCATACCATTAATGCAGGTCACGGTTCGTCTGCCGCATAAATTTCTCTGCTACATCGTCTTTTCCATTTTCTGCATTATGGGCACCTGGTTCGGGTTGCACATCGACGATTCGATTGCTAATACGCGGGCGATTGGCGCGGTGATGGGCGGCTTACTCGGCGGTCCGGTCGTCGGTGGGCTGGTTGGTCTGACCGGCGGGTTACATCGATACTCAATGGGGGGCATGACTGCGCTAAGCTGCATGATTTCGACCATCGTTGAAGGATTGCTCGGCGGCCTGGTACACAGCATCCTGATCCGTCGCGGGCGCACTGATAAAGTCTTTAACCCCATTACCGCCGGTGCCGTCACGTTCGTCGCTGAAATGGTGCAAATGCTGATCATCCTGGCAATCGCCCGACCTTATGAAGATGCGGTGCGTCTGGTGAGTAATATTGCTGCGCCAATGATGGTCACCAATACCGTCGGCGCGGCGCTGTTTATGCGTATATTGCTCGATAAACGCGCGATGTTTGAAAAATACACTTCAGCTTTTTCTGCCACTGCGCTGAAAGTAGCGGCCTCGACGGAAGGCATTTTGCGCCAGGGGTTTAACGAAGTGAACAGCATGAAAGTGGCACAGGTGCTGTATCAGGAGCTGGATATTGGTGCAGTCGCGATTACCGATCGAGAGAAATTGCTGGCCTTTACCGGAATTGGTGACGATCACCATTTACCCGGCAAACCGATTTCTTCGACTTACACCTTAAAAGCGATTGAAACCGGCGAAGTGGTCTACGCCGATGGCAACGAAGTGCCTTACCGTTGCTCTTTGCATCCGCAATGCAAACTGGGTTCGACGCTGGTGATTCCGTTGCGTGGTGAGAATCAGCGGGTGATGGGCACCATCAAATTGTATGAAGCGAAAAACCGTTTGTTCAGCTCAATCAACCGCACGCTGGGGGAAGGGATTGCGCAATTGCTTTCGGCGCAGATCCTCGCCGGGCAATATGAGCGGCAAAAAGCGATGCTCACGCAGTCAGAAATTAAACTGCTTCACGCCCAGGTGAATCCCCATTTCCTGTTCAATGCGCTTAACACCATTAAAGCCGTTATCCGCCGCGACAGCAAACAGGCCAGTCAACTAGTGCAGTATCTTTCCACTTTTTTCCGCAAAAACTTAAAGCGGCCTTCGGAGTTTGTTACTCTCGCCGACGAAATTGAACACGTGAATGCTTATCTGCAAATTGAAAAGGCGCGCTTCCAGTCACGGTTGCAGGTCAACATTGCTATTCCGGAGGAATTATCCCGGCAGCAGTTGCCCGCGTTTACCCTGCAACCAATAGTGGAAAACGCTATTAAACATGGAACCTCACAACTGCTGGATACAGGGCGAGTGGCAATTAGCGCAAGGCGTGAAGGGCAACATTTGATGCTGGAGATCGAAGACAATGCCGGTTTGTATCAACCGGCAACCAATGCCAGTGGGCTGGGGATGAATCTGGTGGATAAGCGTTTACGTGAGCGGTTTGGCGATGACTATGGGATAAGCGTCGCCTGTGAGCCTGATAGTTACACCCGAATAACGTTACGACTGCCATGGAGGGACGAGGCATGATTAAAGTCTTAATTGTCGATGATGAACCATTAGCACGGGAAAACCTGCGCGTATTTTTGCAGGAGCAGAGCGATATTGAAATTGTCGGCGAGTGCTCAAACGCCGTGGAAGGGATTGGCGCGGTGCATAAACTGCGCCCGGATGTGCTGTTTCTCGACATTCAGATGCCACGCATCAGCGGTCTGGAAATGGTGGGGATGCTCGACCCGGAACATCGTCCGTATATCGTTTTTCTCACCGCGTTTGACGAATACGCCATTAAAGCCTTTGAAGAACATGCCTTTGATTATCTGCTGAAGCCGATTGATGAAGCGCGGCTGGAGAAAACGCTGGCGCGTTTGCGTCAGGAGCGGAGCAAGCAGGATGTTTCGCTGTTACCGGAAAATCAGCAGGCGCTGAAATTTATTCCTTGTACGGGGCACAGTCGGATTTATTTACTGCAAATGAAAGATGTAGCGTTTGTCAGCAGTAGGATGAGCGGTGTTTACGTCACCAGTCACGAAGGGAAAGAGGGCTTTACTGAACTGACTTTACGCACCCTGGAGAGTCGTACACCGCTACTGCGTTGTCATCGCCAGTATCTGGTTAACCTCGCGCATTTACAGGAGATTCGTCTGGAAGATAATGGCCAGGCCGAGTTGATTTTGCGTAATGGCTTAACCGTGCCGGTCAGCCGCCGTTATCTGAAAAGCTTAAAAGAGGCGATTGGCCTGTAAAAGACTGCTAAAATGGCTTTTTGCCTCATCAACACCTGAAGGCCTCATGCTAAGTAACGATATTCTGCGCAGCGTGCGCTACATTTTAAAAGCCAATAATAACGACCTGGTGCGCATTCTGGCGCTGGGCAATGTCGAAACCACTGCCGAACAGATTGCCATCTGGTTGCGTAAAGAAGATGAAGAAGGTTTTCAACGTTGTCCGGACATTATTTTGTCCTCATTCCTGAATGGTCTGATTTACGAAAAACGCGGCAGGGATGAGTCTGCACCGGCACTGGAGCCGGAACGTCGTATTAATAACAATATTGTGCTGAAAAAATTGCGCATCGCGTTTTCACTGAAAACCGATGACATCCTGGCGATCCTCACCGAACAGCAGTTCCGCGTTTCTATGCCGGAAATTACTGCGATGATGCGCGCACCGGATCATAAAAACTTCCGCGAATGCGGCGATCAATTCTTGCGTTATTTTCTGCGTGGACTGGCTGCGCGCCAGCATGTGAAGAAAAACTAAGACAGGTCTGGAGGCCATGCAGAGAGCATGGCCTCCGGCAGATTATTTCACTTCTTTAAAGCCAGCGGCTTTCATCACCAGTTCCATTTGCGCCATAGTGATACCTTTTTTGGCATCGTCAGCAGAAATGTTAATGCCGGAAATACCCTGCAGGGCTTTAAAATCAACTTTTTCCATATCGATAGTCACGTTTTCCTGCGCGTAAGTATCAGTAAAGGTTAATTTTTCTTCAACGCCAGCAATGTTTTTATATTTTGCACTTAACGGCTCAAGCTTTTTAGCCGCCTCTTCTTTGTTAGCTGCACCGATGGTTGCAAACTGAATTTTGGTTTCTGAAGATTGCTTAAGCACCTTGTCGCCTTTGTAGACATAGGTAATGGCAATTTCAGTACCGTTCAGATTGGCACTAAATTTCTTTGATTCTTCTTTGTCACCACAGCCAGCGAGAGAGAAAACCAGAACAGATGCAACAACGAGGGAAAACAGCTTGTTGAAAGCCTTCATGTAAAACTCCATTTTATCAAGATCAGAAAACTGGTGACTCTCACCAGGGCGCTATAGAATATTCTTTATACCTCGTCTTGAGCAGTCCGGAAATGGAGTAGATCTCTTAATAAAAAGCATTTTTTCCTCCTTGTTGCTCAAGCATCAGTAACAACTGTTCGCAGAGTAAAACACAATTATTCAATACTTCTGCCAGTGTCTCGCTTTCCGAATTGCGTAATTGCTTCAACACATGCGCCAGCCGATAAAAACCGATTACGGAGAGTTCGTTCGCCAGCAAATCAGCCTGACTAATGGCGCTCTGTTCCTGATAGCGCCAGCCGTTATGGAGCAGTTGAATAATTATGTGATTTCTCGTCCTGATAGATAAAGTGTCTCATTCTGCATCCCTGTAATTTTATCCAGTTTAATACAGATGCTAACAGCATTTGCGCAGGTTACAGAGCGACAAAAAGGCGAGAAAACAACTTTAGGAATTTATAAAGAAAAGGCGCTGTTGATGCAGCGCCTTGAAGGGAGTTATTTCACTTGATGACCAGGTTTAGCACCGGCATCCGGGCTTAACAGGAAGATATCTTTCCCGCCAGGACCTGCGGCCATCACCATGCCTTCGGAGATACCAAAGCGCATTTTACGCGGAGCCAGGTTAGCCACCATAATGGTGTGACGACCAATCAGCGCCTGTGGGTCTGGGTAAGCAGAACGAATGCCGGAGAAGACATTGCGTTTTTCGCCACCCAGATCCAGCGTCAGGCGCAGCAGCTTGTCAGAACCCTCAACAAACTCTGCGTTTTCAATCAGCGCCACGCGCAGGTCAACTTTGGCGAAGTCGTCAAAGGTGATGGTTTCCTGAATCGGATCATCAGCCAGCGGGCCAGTAACTGGCGCGGCAGTTGCTTTCACTTCTTCTTTGGATGCTTCCACCAGTGCTTCCACCTGTTTCATATCGATACGGTTATACAGTGCCTTGAACGGATTCACTTTATGGCCCAGCAGCGGTTGCTGAATACCATCCCAGGTCAGTTCCGTATTGAGGAATGCTTCCGCACGTTCAGTCAGTTTCGGCAGTACCGGCTTCAGGTAAGTCATCAGCACGCGGAACAGGTTTATGCCCATTGAGCAAATCGCTTGCAGTTCGGCATCGCGGCCTTCCTGTTTCGCCACCACCCACGGAGCCTGCTCGTCAACATAGCGGTTAGCCAGGTCAGCCAGCGCCATGATTTCGCGCACAGCTTTACCAAATTCGCGGCTTTCCCACGCTTCGCCAATAACTTCAGCGGCATCGGTAAAGGTTTTGTACAGTTCAGGGTCAGCCAGTTCGCTTGCCAACACGCCGTCAAAACGCTTGTTGATAAAGCCAGCGTTACGGGAGGCCAGGTTAACCACTTTATTGACGATATCGGCATTCACACGCTGAACGAAATCCTCCAGGTTGAGATCGATATCATCAATGCGCGAAGAGAGTTTCGCAGTGTAGTAGTAACGCAGGCTGTCAGCGTCAAAATGATTCAGCCAGGTGCTGGCTTTAATAAAGGTGCCGCGAGACTTGGACATCTTCGCGCCGTTCACCGTCACATAGCCATGAACAAACAGGTTGGTCGGCTTGCGGAAGTTGCTGCCTTCCAGCATGGCAGGCCAGAACAGGCTGTGGAAGTAAACAATATCTTTACCGATGAAGTGGTACAGCTCGGCGGTGGAGTCTTTCTTCCAGTATTCATCGAAGCTTACGCTGTCGCCGCGCTTGTCGCACAGATTCTTGAAAGAACCCATGTAGCCAATCGGTGCGTCCAGCCAGACGTAGAAGTATTTGCCTGGTGCGTTCGGAATTTCAAAACCGAAGTAAGGCGCATCGCGGGAGATATCCCACTGTTGCAGGCCGGATTCAAACCACTCCTGCATTTTGTTTGCCACCTGCTCCTGCAACGCGCCGCTGCGGGTCCATGCCTGCAACATTTCGCTGAAAGAGGGCAGATCAAAGAAGAAGTGTTCGGAATCACGCATCACCGGCGTAGCACCAGAAACCACAGATTTCGGCTCGATCAGTTCAGTCGGGCTGTAGGTCGCGCCGCAGACTTCACAGTTATCGCCGTATTGATCTGGCGCTTTACATTTCGGGCAGGTGCCTTTCACAAAACGATCCGGCAGGAACATACCTTTTTCCGGGTCGTACAACTGAGAGATGGTGCGGTTTTTAATAAAACCGTTCTCTTTCAGGCGAGTATAGATAAGCTCAGACAACTGACGGTTCTCTTCGCTGTGCGTCGAGTGATAGTTGTCGTAGCTGATATTAAAGCCTGCGAAATCAGTCTGATGCTCCTGACTCATTTCGCCAATCATCTGCTCCGGGGTAATACCAAGCTGCTGGGCTTTCAGCATGATCGGCGTACCGTGGGCATCGTCGGCGCAGATGAAGTTGACCTCGTGGCCGCGCATTCGCTGGTAACGGACCCAGACATCAGCCTGGATGTGCTCCAGCATATGGCCGAGGTGGATAGAGCCGTTAGCGTACGGCAGTGCGCACGTCACCAGAATTTTCTTCGCGACTTGAGTCATAGTAGGCATTACTTCTTAGTAGTGAAAAGGGGTTAGATAGTACCAAATGGAAAAATGTTAAGTAAGTACTTATCTATTTTCTTCAGGTAAACTATTTAGCTGATGGTTTATCTATATAAATAAGGAGTCGGGATGAACGAACAATCCCAGGCCAAATCACCAGAAGCCTTGCGCGCAATAGTCGCCGGGACACTGGCTAATTTTCAGCACCCAACCCTGAAGCATAACCTTACCACGCTGAAAGCGTTGCATCATGTCGCCTGGATGGACGACACGCTGCATGTGGAGCTGGTTATGCCGTTCGTCTGGCATAGCGCGTTCGAAGAGTTAAAAGAGCAATGTAGCGCCGAATTGCTGCGTATCACCGGGGCAAAAGCTATCGACTGGAAACTGTCGCATAACATTGCCACGCTGAAACGCGTGAAGAATCAGCCGGGAATTAACGGCGTGAAGAACATTATCGCGGTCAGTTCCGGCAAAGGTGGCGTGGGTAAATCCTCCACGGCGGTAAACCTGGCGCTGGCGCTGGCGGCGGAAGGAGCGAAAGTCGGCATTCTGGATGCCGACATTTATGGTCCGTCTATCCCAACCATGCTGGGGGCAGAAAATCAGCGTCCGACCTCGCCGGACGGGACTCATATGGCACCGATTATGTCTCATGGCCTGGCAACCAACTCAATTGGTTATCTGGTCACTGACGACAACGCGATGGTGTGGCGTGGCCCGATGGCGAGCAAGGCGTTAATGCAGATGTTGCAGGAAACCTTATGGCCGGATCTGGATTATCTGGTGCTCGACATGCCGCCAGGCACCGGTGACATTCAATTGACACTGGCGCAAAACATTCCAGTAACTGGTGCAGTAGTGGTCACCACACCACAGGACATCGCGCTGATTGATGCGAAAAAAGGTATCGTGATGTTCGAGAAAGTCGAAGTTCCGGTACTGGGTATTGTCGAGAACATGAGCGTCCATATTTGCAGTAACTGTGGTCATCATGAGCCGATTTTCGGCACTGGTGGGGCAGAGAAACTGGCCGAGAAATACCATACGCAGTTGTTGGGGCAAATGCCGTTACACATTAGCCTGCGTGAAGATCTCGACAAAGGAACACCTACCGTTATCAGCCGTCCGGAGAGCGAATTTACTACTATCTACCGCCAACTGGCTGACCGGGTTGCTGCTCAGCTCTACTGGCAAGGTGAAGTTATTCCAGGTGAGATCTCCTTCCGCGCGGTCTAACGTGCATTAGCCTTTCTGGTTGTTCGTCATACACCGCAGAAATGATACATTGATGCGGTGTATTTATTTTGTGGCTTTAAATGAACACTTTTTTAATGCTGCGAATATTCAGTGGATCTTAGTCCTAAACTGTACAAAGTAGATTGATCGTACAGGTAAAGCCTCTTTATCATCCTTCGTGGCTGTGTAGCGGATGTACAGCTATAGTTTGTTATGCACTCAATCTATCCAGGCATAACCTTTACTACAGGGATAACGTTCAATGAATAAGTATTGGCTGTCAGGAATCATTTTTCTTGCCTATGGATTGGCTTCTCCCGCGTTCTCTTCAGAGACTGCCGCATTAACGATTAATGGCAGGATCAGCCCCCCAACATGCAGTATGGATATTGTTAATAGCCAGCCCCAACAGCATTGCGGTCAGGTATCGCAAAGCGTTGATACCCGTCATCGGATTTCTTCGCCGGTAAAAGGCGTCACTACAGAGCTGGTTACAGCGGGCAACGATAGCAAACGTCGAATCGTATTAAATCGCTACGATTAATCAGGCAACACTCTTTTAATAATATTTGGAGAGCCTAAATCATTCCCGTGAATGATTTAGGCTTTTTTATTTATTTTAAGAATGTGGTTAACAGTAAATTATGTCAATTAATAGATGTGGTAAATATTTAATTCCCTTAAGTATTTGTTGTAATTATATTGCAATGGTTAAATTGTTTTGAATCAATAAAACAATACGTTTACATTGCAGTAACTTTTTTGATGTGAGAAATTTGTTTCCACGAGATACAGAGTCTTAACAATCAAAATAAACTATATTAAGGAACCTATTATGAAACATTCAATTATTGCTACCGCTGTCTTTTCTTCTTTTTTTATGAGTGCTGGCGTATTTGCTGCAGACGTTGATACCGGAACTTTAACCATTAAGGGGAATATTGCAGAGTCTCCGTGTAAATTTGAAGCGGGTGGTGATTCAGTAAGTATTAATATGCCAACTGTACCAACCACTGTCTTTGAAGGTAAAGCGAAATATTCTACCTATGATGATGCTGTCGGTGTAACCAGTAGTATGTTAAAAATTAGCTGCCCGAAAGAAGTTGCTGGTGTAAAACTCTCGTTGATCACCAATGATAAAATAACCGGCAACGATAAAGCGATAGCCAGTAGTAACGATACCGTGGGTTATTATCTCTATTTAGGCGATAACAGCGATGTCCTGGATGTTTCAGCGCCTTTTAATATTGAGAGTTATAAAACAGCGGATGGTCAGTATGCGATTCCGTTTAAAGCAAAATACCTGAAACTGACAGAAGACTCAGTGCAATCAGGTGATGTGGTCTCTTCTTTAGTTATGCGTGTGGCGCAGGATTAATAATTAAATAATTTCGCAAGTTTCTCCAGGAAATAAACATGGCCGCTATCTCCATGGCGGCCTTTTAATTTTAAGAGGCATTAAGATGAAAGGGTTATTAGCTTTACTCATTTCTTCTATGGTTCTTCCTGCACATGCCGGAATTGTCATCTACGGGACGCGAATTATTTACCCGGCTGAAAATAAAGAAGTGATGGTGCAGTTGATGAATCAGGGAAACCGATCTTCATTACTTCAGGCGTGGATTGATGATGGCGACACATCACTGCCGCCGGAAAAGATTCAGGTTCCTTTCATGCTAACGCCACCAGTGGCAAAAATAGGGGCTAACTCCGGACAGCAAGTAAAAATTAAAATCATGCCGAATAAGTTGCCCAGTAATAAAGAGAGCATTTTTTATCTGAATGTTCTGGATATTCCACCAAATAGTCCAGAACAAGAAGGCAAGAATGCACTGAAGTTTGCGATGCAAAACAGAATCAAATTGTTTTACCGACCGGCGGGTATTGCTCCGGTTAATAAAGCAACGTTTAAGAAATTGCTGGTAAATCGTAGCGGCAATGGGCTGGTGATAAAAAATGATTCGCCGAACTGGGTGACGATTTCCGATGTAAAAGCGAATAATGTCAAAGTCAATTATGAAACCATCATGATTGCGCCATTAGAAAGCCAGAGTGTAAACGTCAAAACTAATAATGCGAATAGCTGGTATTTGACCATTATTGATGATGATGGCAACTATATTAGCGACAAAATTTAATTGCAGGAGCTGCCCGTGTTGAGAATAACCCCACTCGCATCAGCAATCGTAGCGTTATTGCTCGGCATTGAAGCGTATGCAGCGGAAGAAACCTTTGACACCCATTTTATGATGGGGGGAATGAAAGACCAACAGGTTGCTCATATTCGCCTTGATGATAATCAACCTTTACCGGGCCAATATGACATCGATATTTATGTCAATAAACAATGGCGTGGGAAATATGAGATTATCGTTAAAGATAACCCCGAAGAAACATGCCTGGCGAGAGAAATTATCAAGCGGTTAGGTATTAATACCGATAACTTCGCCAGTAGTAAGCAATGTTTAACATTAGAGCAACTTGTTCAGGGTGGGAGTTATGCCTGGAATATCGGTGTTTTTCGTTTAGATTTCAGCGTTCCGCAAGCCTGGGTTGATGAACTGGAAAGTGGTTATGTCCCGCCGGAAAACTGGGAACGGGGTATTAATGCTTTTTATACCTCTTATTATATGAGCCAGTATTACAGCGACTATAAAGCGTCGGGTAATAACAAGAGTAGTTATGTTCGTTTTAACAGTGGATTAAATCTGCTGGGGTGGCAACTGCATTCTGATGCCAGTTTCAGCAAAACGGATAACAATCCTGGGGAGTGGAAAAGCAATACCCTATATCTGGAACGCGGGTTTGCACAAATTCTCGGCACGCTGCGTGTCGGTGATATGTACACCTCAAGCGATATTTTTGACTCTGTTCGCTTCAGTGGCGTGCGACTTTTTCGTGATATGCAGATGTTGCCTGACTCGAAGCAAAATTTTACCCCACGAGTGCAGGGGATTGCGCAGAGTAACGCGCTGGTAACCATTGAACATAACGGTTTTATTGTTTATCAGAAGGAGGTTCCACCTGGCCCATTTTCGATTACTGATTTGCAATTGGCCGGTGGTGGAGCGGATCTTGATGTTAGCGTGAAAGAGGCTGACGGTTCGGTTACCACGTACCTGGTGCCTTATTCGGCGGTGCCAAATATGTTGCAACCGGGCGTGTCGAAATATGATTTTGCGGCGGGTCGTAGCCATATTGAAGGAGCAAATAAGCAAAGCGATTTTGTTCAGGTCGGTTACCAGTATGGCTTTAATAATTTATTAACGCTGTATGGCGGCACGATGATTGCCAATAATTACTACGCATTTACTCTTGGGACTGGCTGGAATACACGCATTGGCGCGATTTCTGTCGATGCAACAAAATCTCATAGTAAGCAAGATAATGGCGATGTTTTTGACGGACAAAGTTATCAGATAGCCTACAACAAATTTGTGACTCAAACATCGACGCGTTTTGGCCTGGCAGCCTGGCGTTATTCTTCGCGCGATTACCGGACGTTTAATGATTATGTCTGGGCAAATAATAAAGATAATTATCGTCGCGATAAAAATGATGCCTATGACATTGCAGATTATTACCAGAATGATTTTGGGCGCAAAAATAGCTTTTCCGCCAATATGAGTCAGTCATTGCCAGAAGGCTGGGGTTCTGTGTCATTAAGCACATTATGGCGAGATTACTGGGGGCGTAGCGGCAGCAGTAAAGATTATCAGTTGAGTTACTCCAATAACTTGCAACGGATAAGCTATACCCTCGCAGCAAGTCAGGCTTATGACGAGAATCATCATGAAGAAAAACGCTTTAATATTTTTATATCGATTCCCTTTGATTGGGGGGATGATGTCACGACACCACGGCGGCAAATATATATGTCTAACTCAACGACCTTTGACGATCAGGGTTTTGCCTCAAACAATACAGGAATATCGGGAACGGTTGGGAGCCGCGATCAGTTTAACTATGGTGCCAACTTGAGTCATCAGCATCAGGGGAACGAAACGACAGCTGGGGCGAATTTAACCTGGAACGCGCCGATGGTGACAGTGAATGGCAGTTATAGTCAGTCGAGTACTTATCGACAGGCTGGAGCCAGTGTTTCAGGGGGCATTGTCGCCTGGTCTGGTGGTGTGAATCTGGCGAATCGTCTTTCTGAAACGTTTGCTGTGATGCATGCACCAGGAATTAAAGATGCTTATGTTAATGGACAAAAATATCGCACTACAAATCGTAATGGGGTGGTGGTATACGACGGAATGACGTCTTATCGGGAAAATCACCTGATGCTGGATGTGTCGCAAAGTGATAGCGAAACCGAATTGCGCGGTAACCGGAAAATTGCCGCCCCTTATCGCGGCGCGGTCGTGCTGATTAATTTTGATACCGATCAGCGCAAACCCTGGTTTATAAAAGCGTTAAGAGTGGATGGGCAACCATTAACGTTTGGTTATGAAGTTAATGATATCCATGGCCATAATATTGGCGTTGTCGGTCAGGGAAGCCAGTTATTTATTCGCACCAATGACGTACCGCCATCGGTTAATGTAGCAATTGATAAACGACAAGGACTTTCATGCATAATCACCTTCGGTAAAGAGATTGATGAAAGTAAAAATTATATTTGCCAGTAATAGTCAGGTGGTTCTATGAAAAATCGCATAATGTTATTTATATTAATGATGATGGCTATTCCTGTGAGCTATGCGGCATGTTATGGAGAGTTGTCAGCGCAGCATAATTTGGTTGTTCAGGGAGATTTTGCGCTAACTCAAACACAAACGGCGACATATGAGCATAATTTTAATGACTCGTCATGCGTGAGTACGAATACCATCAACCCCATGAGTCCGTCGGATATTGTTGTTGGACTTTATAACGATACCATTAAATTAAATTTACATTTTGAATGGACTAACAAAAACAGCATCACATTATCAAATAACCAGACCAGTTTCACCAGTGGTTATTCAGTAACGGTGACATCGGCAGCCAGTAACGCGAAAGTGAATGTTTCTGCAGGGGGCGGCGGAGCAGTGATGATTAATGGTGTCGCGACATTATCCAGTGCTTCATCAACAACGCGTGGAAGTGCTGCAGTGCAATTTTTACTGTGTTTGCTAGGAGGAAAGTCGTGGGATGCATGTGTGAATAGCTACAGAAATGCATTGGCACAAAATGCAGGTGTCTATTCCTTTAATCTGGCATTGTCATACAACCCGATAACAACGACCTGCAAACCTGATGATTTATTAATTACTTTAGAGAGTATTCCCGTTTCACAATTACCAGTCACAGGTAACAAAACAACAATAAATAGCAAGAAAGGGGATATTATTCTGCGTTGTAAAAATTTATTAGGTCAACAAAATCAAACATCACGGAAAATGCAGGTGTATTTATCAAGTTCTGATTTGTTAACCAGCAGTAACACGATACTGAAAGGTGCGGAAGATAATGGCGTAGGATTTATTCTTGAAAGTAATGGTTCACCAGTCACACTTTTAAATATCACTGACAGCAGTAAAGGATACACAAATTTAAAGGAAATTGCGGCGAAGTCAAAAATTACAGATACAACAGTCTTAATTCCGGTAACAGCCAGTTACTATGTATATGATAAAAATAAAGTTAAATCTGGCGCACTGGAGGCTACTGCCTTGATCAACGTGAAATACGACTAATAACAAGTAAGACGAGCAAGTGGCTAATAATAAAAAATAACAAGGTGTCTGCATTTCCCCCTCATGATGAGGGGGCTTTTTTTAGCGATGGTAGAATATTTCGCCGTCGTAGGCTTTAATGATTTTACCGTCAGTGTCGTTGATCAACACATATGCGCCACCCATATAGGTCCAGTGAGTTCCGGCGTCAGGGGCAGGCAGGTTACGTAACTGCCACTGCTTAATATTGTACTCATCGGTGCGGTACATCTCTGGAACGGTATCGCCTGGTTTGAAATGTTTGAAGTCAGCGATGAAACTGCTCAACTCATACTTTGAAATTCCAGAGGCATTGGTCGAACCCGCAGTGACCGGTGCGGCCCACGCTACGCTGGTTGCCAGCAACAGCGCACCCAACAATAACTTATTTCTTATGGTCATATACTCTCCACGTTGGGGATCAGCAAAATCAGTCGCATATCTTTCCTGTCATACAATATAACCGACAAGCGATATTTTGTTAGTGATCCCATGATTTCGTAAAAAGTGTAAATGAAAGGATGCTGTAAAAGCATCCTCATCGGGCGAAGAGTCAGCGGAAATAGCTGATTTAAGAATCATCCTGGGCTGAAGATAACATGCAAGCCCAAAGGATTGAGTTATCGCATTATGCCCATAAAGCCATGCACGCCCATATACACTCCGACTAAGCCAATTAACAAGCTGGAAAAATAGGGGGCTTTTTGGGCTAGTGTGTTAAATCCGCTCCAGCGTTTTGCCACTTGCTGGACACTGATTGCCGCGCCAACGCCCACGGTGACCAGCGTTAACGCAAGGCCAATACTGAAACTAACGACCAGAGTTGCTCCCAGAGTGAGGGCTTTCAGTTGAATACAAATCAGCAGCACAGTTATCGCTGCAGGGCAGGGGATCAGTCCGCCAGTCAAGCCAAACAGTAAAATCTGCCAGTTCGTGACATCCCTGCCATCAAAGCGTCGTTTAATGTCATTTGCGTGAGCCAGCTCATGGGCGTCCTGATATTCGACATTCTCGCCATGTCCGTGATGGTGATGATGTTCGTGATCATGGTCATGATGGTGG
>NZ_AEJZ01000098.1:0-12545 GCF_000208525.1 Escherichia sp. TW14182 | reverse complement strand
CTATCAGTAAGTTGGAGTCACTACCTCAATCTCTTTAGCCTGCCCGGATTTAAGTTGCTCAAGAAATTCGTTCTTCCGCTCAAAGGTTTGATCGCCTTCGCTCAACGTCTCGCCATTGGATAACGAGAGATTGATAATCTCGTTGATCACGTTGGGATACTCGGCAAAGACCTGGCGCACTACATCCGGCACTTCACGCTCATCATTTTTTCCGGCCTGGGAGTAACGATGAATAAGTTGATCGATATTTGCCCCGCGAACTTCATCGCCCAGTTCCGTCAGTGCAATAGTCGACTTATTGCCGCGTACTGAGCCCAGTTCAAAGGTGTCGATGCCAAAGGAGATGGTTTCACCCCAGCTGAAGTTGAATTTGCCGTTTTCGCCAGTTACGCCACGGCCTGAGCTGGTGTAGTAATTTACGCCAACCACACCATTGCCCATGCTGTCGACCAGACGACCTTCAGAAAGAATGATTTCCGTAGGTTGATACTGATAAAACTGTTCCGCGTTAGCCGACACGAAGGAAGCGTTCAGATCCGGTTTTGTTCCCGGCGTCGTGACGGGCACTACCGGTGAAGTATGAGTGGATGGCGCCTTATCGGTCGCGGCATTGTTTTCCACCTCTTCATTGACCAGCTTTTTGAACGCTTCCGGTGCCAGATCGATTTGCTTATACAGCGAATCGAAGCGTTTACTCTCCATCACCGAGGAGAAGGTCAGGCAAACCTGTTCTGTATCCGCCGGACAACTGTTCATGGAGGTTACCAGCGAGAGCGCATTGCTTTTCTTATCGTCGGACTCCGCCAGTTCTTGCGAGTCCTCAAGGCTAAACGACACTTTTTCAACCGCACGCAGGCTACGCGCAGCTTCTGACTGAGTGTTGAAGGTGGCAATTGTCGTGTTACCCGCCACGCAAGTAACGTCCTCGCCAGGTGTAAAAGTAAAGCCGTCGCTGGATTCACCATTACATTTAGCACCGATTACCCGCTGGCTTCCGCCCAGGGTCAGATAACCCGTTTTCGTAGGAACAGGTTCTGGCTCCGGTTCTGGCGTTGGCTCTGGATCAGGTGTCGGATCCGGAGTAGGTTCAGGCTCCGGCGTCGGCTCCGGGTTTGGTGTTGGATCAGGTTTCACTTCCGGCAAAGACCCTGTTCCAGAATCTACAGGCGGAGTATCGGAGGACGATCCTGAACCACCGCCATCACAACCGGCTAACAGGGTTGCGCTCAAAATAGCCGCTAAAAGCGATTTCTTATATTTAAATTTCTTATTCATTAATAACGCAAGTGACAAAATAAAGTTAAAAGATTCGTAACTGGGGAAATAGTTTTATGCTTTATCTTCTCTAATAATTTCCTCCATTCTTAAGAAAACTGCATTATTGATAACAAAACAGGTGAAATTTATAAGAATATCCCCTATACGATGCCAGTCGGGGTATTTATCAAAAGATTTAACAAACAAAAAAGTAACAATTATTCACAATGTGACTATCTCAAGCTGTTGATAGTTTTAACGATTGCGATTGCAAAAGCAACAGATAGCACGGTGTTTACTCATCAAGCGAACATAATTAATACAGACTTGTTTTGCGGGACAAAAAAATAGATATTCTCACGCACTTAATTATTTAGCGGGTTATCTGAATACAAAACATTATTGCTGCATAGATAATAAATCGGGAAATGATTTTTTAATTAATAAGACAGAATAATGTAACCAGCAAAGAATGAAGCCGGATGATATTGACGATCATCCGGCTTTGTTAACTTACGAGACTAACATTCCGGTAAACACATACGCCTGCAACAGCGTGATAATGCCGATAACGCTGGCAAAAATCAGACTGTGCTTCACGGTGTAGCGGAACAGTTCAGATTCTCGACCCACCATGCCCGTCGCGGCGCAGGCCACGGCGATAGATTGTGGGGAGATCATCTTGCCAGTTACGCCGCCGCTGGTGTTTGCTGCCACCAGCAGAGTGTCAGAGACGTTGATTTGCTGCGCCGTGGTCGATTGCAGTGAACCAAACAGGGCGTTCGAGGATGTGTCCGAGCCGGTAAGGAATACCCCCAGCCAGCCAAGGAACGGTGAGAAGAACGGGAACATTACGCCAGTGCCCGCCAGTACCAGCGCCAGCGTGGTGGACATACCGGAATAGTTGGTCACGAAGGCAAATGCCAGCACCATGCCAATCGACAATATCGGCCACTTCAGGCTAATTAGCGTTTCGGCAAAGACGCCAATGCCTTTCTTGATCCCCACGCCGAGAATGAAGATAGAGATAATCGCCGCAATAAAAATAGCGGTGCCGCCAGCGGACAGCGGGTCGAATTTAAAAACCGCATCCATCGGTGTCGGCTGGGCGACAATGGGCGCCGCTTTCAGTACCTGCTGATGCAAATGAGGGATCTGGAAATTAATCACCAGCGAATAAAACGCACCGCCCGGAGCAAATAACGCTTTAAATGGCTTCATCGTCCAGATGGTGACCAGCACCGTTAAGATTAAAAACGGTGACCACGCACGAATGATTTGCCCCAGACTATATTCTGAAGGCACGGGACCGCCAGAAGACGGTTTATTCACCACCATTGCACCTGCGGATTGCCCCATGCTGATTGCCGTTTCGGTATTTTTCGGCCGCCATACTTTAAGGAATAAAGAGAGTGAGACGATACTCACCAGCGCCGAAGTAATATCCGGCAGTTCCGGGCCAATATAGTTAGAAGTAAAGAACTGAGTAACCGCAAAGCTACCACCCGCAACCAGCGCCGCTGGCCACGTCTCTTTCACCCCTTTCCAGCCGTCCATCATCGCCACCAGCCAGAACGGTACAAGAACGGACAGGAATGGCAACTGACGTCCCGCCATTGCACCAATGTCGAACGGATCGATTCCCGTTACCTGACCGGCAACCAGAATCGGCACTCCCAACGCTCCAAACGCCACCGGCGCAGTGTTGGCAATCAGGCACAGCCCCGCCGCGTATAACGGTTTGAAACCCAGCCCCACCAGCAACGCACCGGTAATCGCCACCGGTGCGCCAAAGCCAGCCGCCCCTTCCAGCAGTGCGCCAAAGGAGAAACCAATCAGTAACACCTGCAAACGCTGATCGTCGGTGATAGAGATAACCGAGCTGCGGATAATATCAAACTGCCCGCTGGCAACGGTTAATTTATAGAGGAATACCGCTGCGACAATAATCCACGCAATCGGCCATAAGCCATAAATAAAGCCATATCCCGCAGCAGCAAATGCCATATCGATCGGCATTTTAAAGGCGAATATTGCAATCAGGATAGATAATATAAGGGTTATTGCTCCAGCGACATGTCCTTTCAGACGTAATACCGCGAGTGCAACGAAGAAGAATATTATCGGGATCAAGGCGACCAGAGCGGATAGCCCCAGTCCTCCCATCGGCATATACATTTGGGTCCAGGTAACCATATTGTTCAGTCTCTTATTATCTTTATATGCTTGATATACTTAAGGTTGTAATAAGCAAAAGAGGACCGAACTGTAAAATATAGGGGTTATACTTTACAGCAACAGCACGCTGCTAACGCAATTGCTACCTCTGGCATAACAAGTATATCGGGTAAGGGTTTCTGTTCCGCACACGCAGGCGCAGAGTATCGTTAAGATGTCCATATTGTTGTTTTAATCCCGCTAGTGATGCGCTACGGGTATTTAATATTGTTAAACCCTGATAATCGCTCCGGTTATTTCCGGGGTAAATGTACTACCGCAGTAACTATAATAGCCCCGACAATAAAACTTGCCGGGGCTTTTGCTATTGCTATTAATGACTTTCTTTTTCGCGTAAACGCCAGGCATGTAATAACGGTTCGGTATAACCGTTTGGCTGTTTCACACCGAGGAAGATTAAATCGCTGGCGGCTTTAAATGCACACGAGTTAGCGAAATTCCCCACCATCGGACGATACGCCGGATCGCCAGCGTTTTGCTGATCCACCACTTTCGCCATGTTCTCCAGCGACGCCTGCACCTGTTCTTTGGTCAGAATACCGTGACGTAACCAGTTGGCAATATGCTGGCTGGAGATGCGCAACGTTGCGCGGTCTTCCATCAGCGCCACGTTGTGAATATCCGGCACTTTTGAGCAACCAATCCCCTGCTCTACCCAACGCACCACGTACCCCAGAATCCCCTGCACGTTGTTATCCAGCTCTTGTTGGATCTCTTGCGCCGACCAGTTCGCGTTTTCAGCGACCGGAATAGTCAGTAGATCGTCCAGCAGAGGTTCAAATTCAGCATTGAACTCGGTCTGGGCAATGTTGGCTTGCACGCTCTGTACGTTGGTTTGGTGGTAGTGCAGCGCATGGAGCGTAGCGGCGGTTGGCGACGGAACCCAGGCCGTGTTTGCCCCGGCACGTAACTGATCGCCCTTTTGGCTGTACATGTCCGCCATCAGATCCGGCATTGCCCACATGCCCTTACCGATTTGCGCTTTACCGCGCAGCCCACAGAACAGACCAGACAGCACGTTATTGCGCTCGTAGGCTTTGATCCACGGTGTCGATTTCATCTGGTTTTTACGCAACATCGGGCCAGCTTCCATCACCGAATGCATCTCATCACCGGTACGGTCGAGGAAACCGGTATTGATGAACGCCACGCGATTGCGCGCCTGAGCGATACAGCTACGCAAGTTCAGCGAGGTCCGACGTTCTTCATCCATAATGCCCATTTTCAGGGTATTCGGTGCCATACCGAGCATTGTCTCAATACGGGTAAACAGTTTGTTGGCGAACGCCACTTCCTGCGGACCGTGCATTTTCGGTTTCACAATATAGACACTGCCAGTGCGCGAGTTTTTCTGCACTTTTAAATCATAGAGGGCAATCGCGCCAGTCATGACGCCATCAAGAATGCCTTCCGGGATTTCATTGCCTTCGCTGTCCCAAATCACAGGAATGGTCATCAAATGACCCACGTTGCGGATAAACAGCAACGAGCGTCCGTGCAGAGAAATTTCAGAGCCATCGGCGGCGGTGTACTGACGATCGTCATTCAGTTTACGCACGATTTGCCGACCGTTTTTCTCCATTTTCTCTTGCAGAGTGCCCTGCATCAGACCCAGCAGGTTGCGGTACAGCAGGATTTTGTCCTCAGCATCAACCGCAGCGACCGAGTCTTCACAATCGAGAATGGTACTGATGGCAGCTTCGACGATTACGTCGTTGATGTGCGCCGGATCGTCTTTACCAATCCGCCCGTTGGCATCGATTTGCAGCTCGATATGCAGGCCGTTATTTTTCAGCAAAATGCAGGTCGGCGCAGCGGCATCGCCACGGTAACCGACAAACTGTGCTGGAGTACGTAACGTGGTTTCTTTACCATTTTTCAACTGGATGCGTAATTGTTTGTTGACCACGCTAAACGCCACCACATCCTGATAGCTGCCGTTTTCCAGCGGCAGTGATTCGTCAAGAAAATGACGAACCCAGGCGATAACCTGCTCGCCGCGCTGCGGATCGTAGCCGCTGACCATCGCCCCTTCCTGCGGGATGATGTCGCTGCCGTACAGCGCGTCGTACAGTGAACCCCAGCGAGCGTTCGCCGCGTTCAGCGCGTAGCGGGCATTCATTGCCGGCACCACCAGCTGTGGCCCCGCCTGACTGGTGATTTCGCTGTCGATGCCCGTGGTTTCCACCGTCACGTGCTCCGGTTGCGGCACCAGGTAGCCCAGTTCACGCAGGAAAGATTTATAGGCCGCTTTATCTTTTACCGGCCCCGGATTGCTGCGATGCCACTCATCAAGCGCCGCCTGAATGCGATCGCGCTCTGCCAGCAACTGACGATTTTCTGGTGCCAGATCGTGAACAATCTCATCAACATTGCGCCAGAACGCGGCAGCATCCAGTTCCACGCCCGGCAAAACTTCTTCATCCACAAAACGTTTAAAATTGGCGTCAATGCGTAAACGGCCCTGGGTTATGGTTTCACTCATTATTTATCTCCTCGTTTTCGCTTATTTCGCCAACACCGCTGCTGCCGCTTTCGCGACCTGCGCATCCTGTGCTCCGGTTAAACCAGAAACGCCCACGGCACCAATAATTTGCCCATCCACAACAACCGGTACGCCGCCTTCCAGCGACGTCAGTAACGGCGCAGTCACAAACGCGGTACGTCCGTTGTTCACCATCTCTTCATAGCCCTTCGTTTCACGACGCCCCAGCGCGGCGGTACGCGCTTTCTCCTGGGAGATGTAAGCCGCTATCGGCGCGCAATCATCCATGCGACTTAACGCCAGCAGATGACCGCCGTCATCGGCAACAGCAATGGAAACAGACCAGTTATTTTTCTGCGCCTCTTCCTGACCTGCGGCAATAATTGCACTCGCCATTTGCTGGCTAAGAATGACTTTAGTTTTCATTTTGTTATTCCTTTTCAAGGGCTTGTTCTACAATTTCAATCCAGTGACGCACAGAGGTACGACCGGCGCTCGCCAGATGCGTCTGGCAACCAATGTTGGCGGTGACGATCATTTCCGGTTTGCCGCTTTCCAGCGCATTCATTTTGTTATCCCGTAGCTGGCGCGCCAGATCGGGATGCGTTAACGCATATGTTCCCGCCGACCCGCAGCACAGATGGCTATCGGGAACGTCGGTTAAGGTAAATCCAAGACGAAGTAACACTTTTTCCACTTCGCCGTTCAGCTTTTGCGCATGTTGCAGGGTACACGGGCAGTGGAAGGCCAGTTTTTTATCGCCGCGAATCGCCAGTTTTTCCAGCGGTTCCTCGCGCAACAGTTCGACTAAATCGACCGCCAGTTCACTGACCTGACGTGCTTTATCGGCATACAGCGCATCGTTTTTCAGCATCTGCCCGTACTCTTTGACGAACGCGCCACAACCGCTGGCAGTCTGCAAAATGGCCTCTGCACCTGCTTCAATCGCCGGCCACCAGGCATCAATATTATTGCGCGCCCGCGCCAGCCCTTTCTCCTGCGCATTAAGATGATAGTCCACCGCGCCACAACAGCCTGCTTCGTTAGCAGGCATGACGCTGATCCCCAGACGATCCAGCACCCGCGCGGTTGCCGCGTTGGTGTTGGGCGAAAGCGTAGGCTGGGCGCAGCCTTCCAGCATTAAAACCCGACGCTTATGGCGCAGCGGCGGACGCGGTTTAGCTTTCACCGTTTCGGCAGGCAGTTTTGCTCTGACCTGTTCCGGCAAAAACGGTCGCAGCACCAGCCCTACCTGCGTCAATGCGCGAAAGACCGCCGGACGCGGCACTACCTGGCGCAATCCTTCGCGCAGCATTCGCTCCGGCAGTGGGCGTTTCACTTTCTGCTCGACAATATCACGCCCGATATCCAGTAAATTGTGATAGCGCACACCAGAAGGACAGGTGGTTTCACAGTTGCGGCAAGTGAGACAGCGATCGAGATGCTCCTGCGTTTTAAGCGTAACTTCGTTGCCTTCCAGCACCTGTTTAATCAGATAGATGCGCCCGCGCGGCCCGTCCAGTTCATCCCCCAGAAGCTGATAGGTTGGGCAGGTTGCGGTACAAAATCCGCAGTGAACACAGGCGCGCAGGATGCTGTCGGCTTCCAGCGCGCGCGCGTTCTGACGCATCTCTTCGGTTAATCGGGTTTGCATAGCTTGCTCCTCAAAGTTCCGCGTACATGCGACCGGGGTTAAACACGCCGCAAGGGTCGAGCTGCTGCTTAAGCTGCTGGTGATAGCGGAATAAGGGAGCCGGTAGCGGAGCAAAGCCGCCATCTCCGGCACTAAAGCGAGTCGCATGACCGCCAGCGTTGCGGGCGATGCGATGGATTTGATTGTCATCGGCGGTCGATTTCAGCCAGCGTAACGCGCCGCCCCAGTCGATCAGTTGCTCGCCGGGTAAATCCATCATCGGCGCATCGGTGGGTAAGGAAATGCGCCATAAAGTGCCCGGTAATGAGAAGAACGGCAGTTGTTGTTCACGCAATTGCTGCCAGAACTGACCCGCAACCTCTTCGCCCCCCAGCAGTTCACGCGCTGCTTTTACCGATCCTTCGCCGCCCTCAAGGCGGATCCACAACGCATTGTCGAAGTAACATAAGCCACTAATGGGTAATGGCTGGAGTTGCCACTGGGCGATTTCATTCATGGCTTCTTGCAGGCTGATTTCCCGACGCAGACTCAGGGTGGCGCGTGGTCGCGGTAACACTTTCATCGAGATTTCAGTGAGCACACCAAGACAACCGTAGCTTCCGGCCATTAACCGCGAGAGATCGTATCCGGCGACGTTTTTCATCACTTCGCCACCAAAACGCAGATGTTTTCCAGCGCCGGTAATGATGCGCGTGCCGAGGACAAAATCGCGGACCGAACCGCTCCACGGGCGACGCGGCCCCGCCAGCCCGCAGGCGACCATCCCGCCCCAGGTGGCTTCTTCACCATAATGCGGCGGCTCGCAGGGAAGCATTTGCCCGGCGCTCTCCAGCGCCGCTTCAATCGCCACCAGCGGCGTTCCGGCGCGAGCGGTGATCACCAGTTCGGTCGGGTCGTAATTAACAATGCCGCGATGGCAACGCACATCCAGCGTTTGCCCGGTGACAGGGCGACCTAAAAAGGCTTTGCTATTGCTTCCCTGAATTACCAGCGGCGTTTTATCGCTAATCGCCTGACTCACCTGCTCCAGTAGCACCTGGCTGTAATCACACTCGCGTAGCATCAGAAACGCTCCAGTTCAGGGAAAGGTAAATGACCGTGATGCACGTGCATGGCACCAAATTCAGCGCAGCGGTGCAGTGTGGGGATGTTTTTCCCTGGGTTCAGCAAACCATCGGGGTCAAACGCCGCCTTGACCGCATGGAAGGTCGTGATTTCATCGCTGTTGAACTGGGCGCACATTTGATTGATTTTTTCGCGCCCGATGCCATGTTCCCCACTGATGCTGCCGCCCACTTCAACGCAGAGTTCGAGGATCTTCCCGCCCAGCTCTTCCGCGCGGGCAAATTCACCGGGTTCGTTGGCATCGAAAAGGATTAACGGGTGCATGTTGCCGTCTCCGGCATGAAAGACGTTGGCGACGCGTAAATCATATTGCTGCGATAAACGGGCAATACCTTCCAGTACGCCAGGCAGGGCGCGACGCGGAATGGTGCCATCCATACAGTAGTAATCCGGCGAGATACGCCCCACCGCCGGGAAGGCGTTTTTGCGACCGGCCCAGAAACGCACGCGCTCCGCTTCGTCCTGTGCCAGACGGACGTCAGTCGCGCCCGCTTTCAGTAAGATGTCGTTAACCCGCTCGCAGTCTTCCTGAACGTCAGACTCCACGCCGTCCAGCTCGCACAACAAAATCGCTTCGGCATCAACGGGATAACCAGCATGAATAAAATCTTCCGCCGCGCGGATCGACAGGTTATCCATCATCTCCAGCCCGCCGGGGATAATGCCATTGGCGATGATGTCACCGACGGCGAGTCCGGCTTTTTCTACCGAGTCAAAGCTGGCTAACAGAACCCGCGCCACGGGCGGCTTCGGCAGCAGTTTTACCGTCACTTCGGTGGTCACGCCGAGCATACCTTCCGATCCGGTAAACAGCGCCAGCAGGTCAAAACCAGGCGAATCCAGCGCGTCCGATCCCAGCGTCAGCGCCTCGCCGTCCAGCGTTTGCACTTCAATTTTCAGCAGGTTATGCACGGTTAAACCGTATTTCAGGCAGTGGACGCCCCCGGCGTTTTCCGCCACATTACCGCCAATCGAACAGGCGATTTGTGAGGAAGGATCCGGCGCGTAATAGAGATTATGCGGCGCAACTGCCTGGGAGATCGCCAGGTTACGCACGCCCGGCTGCACGCGCGCACGGCGCCCAATGGGGTTAATGTCGAGGATCTCTTTAAAGCGCGCCATCACCAACAACACACCTTTTTCCAGCGGCAGCGCGCCACCAGAAAGCCCGGTGCCTGCACCACGGGTCACCACCGGTACACGCAGGCGGTGGCAGACAGCCAGAATCGCTGTCACCTGTTCCATCTGCTTAGGCAGAACAACCAGTAATGGACGCGTGCGATACGCGCTCAACCCGTCACACTCGTAAGGAATGATCTCCTCATCGGTATGCAGGATCTCCAGTCCAGGGACATGCTCACGCAGTGCCATCAGTACCGATGTGCGGTCGACATCGGGTAAAGCGCCATCAAGACGCTCTTCGTACAAGATGCTCATGAGTAGGCTTCGCTTTGTTGTGTTGTGTGGCAGCTGATTTTTGCGCGCTGCTTCTGTGAACAGTTATTAAGCGGGCTTTTTGTTTTCGTCTATCTCTTTAGCTACCGGTCAGACCATTTTTTTTCCAGCTCTGTGACCTTGCATTGGTTAACTTAATGTTAAATTGATGTAACATAATCACTTACGTGATGTGCGTGTTTTGCGAATTAAGAACAGAAAAATTGGTCCTACCTGTGCACGAGGTCCGGGAATGAAAGATGAGCGTCGCCCTATTTGCGAAGTGGTTGCAGAGAGTATCGAACGGTTGATTATCGACGGCGTGTTGAAGGTTGGGCAGCCGCTTCCTTCAGAGCGCCGACTGTGTGAAAAGCTCGGCTTCTCACGCTCCGCACTGCGCGAAGGGCTGACTGTGCTGCGCGGGCGCGGGATTATTGAAACGGCGCAGGGTCGCGATTCTCGTGTCGCACGGCTTAATCGGGTGCAGGACACCAGTCCGCTGATCCATCTGTTCAGTACGCAACCGCGAACGCTGTACGATCTGCTCGATGTTCGCGCATTACTGGAGGGCGAATCGGCAAGGCTGGCGGCAACGCTGGGAACGCAGGCTGATTTTGTTGTGATAACCCGCTGTTATGAAAAAATGCTCGCCGCCAGTGAGAACAACAAAGAGATTTCGCTGATCGAACATGCGCAGTTGGATCACGCTTTTCATCGGGCGATTTGTCAGGCTTCCCACAATCAGGTGCTGGTATTTACTCTGCAATCATTGACCGACCTGATGTTTAATTCGGTGTTTGCCAGCGTGAATAATCTCTATCATCGACCACAGCAGAAGAAACAGATCGATCGCCAACATGCGCGGATCTATAACGCGGTTTTACAACGGTTGCCGCATGTCGCCCAGCGCGCCGCCCGCGATCACGTGATGACCGTAAAAAAGAATCTCCACGATATCGAGCTGGAAGGCCACCACTTGATTCGCTCGGCGGTGCCGCTGGAGATGAATCCGGGGTGAATGTGAGCCGAGTTTTCCTCCTCACCCTAACCCTCTCCTCGAGGGGCGAGGGGATCGCCCCTGCGCTTAATGGGAGCTGGTATTAAATGTGCTTTTCATACAATCGATAACGTTTATACGGCTCCGCCCCAATGCGTTCCAGCATGTTATTCATGCCTGTATTGGTTTCGAGGATCCATGACATCTCCAGCGCATCGATCTTCCGGCGGGCAAACGGATCGCGTAAGGCTTCAATCAATAACAACGCAATCACCGGGCCGATGCGGCTGAACTGATACTCGTCCCGCACGCCCATCAGCGGTACTCGCGCAGTTCGCACACCGCTGACTTTTAAGCGCCACAGCAATTTTGCCCAGCCGAAGGGAAAGAGCGATCCATTTAGATCGGCAATCGCCTCGTTGATGTTCGGTAAGCCGACAATAAACGCACAGGGTGCAGAATCTATCTCAGCGATGTAGATCATATCGTCCGGCACCAGGTATTTAAGCTGATCGCCCATGGTCGCAAATTCGCGTTCGGTAAACGGCACAAATCCCCAGTTGTGCTGCCATCCAGAGTTGAAAATCTCACGCAGGATCTGCATTTCTTCGGCAAACCTCTGGCGATTGATGCAGCGAATGGTCACCTTCTTGCGTACCTGCTCCATCAGTTTTTTTAGCGCCGGAGAAAAAGTGAGATCGGTTCGCTGCATCCACCACGCCAGTAGATCAATGCCTTTGCGATAACCCAATTGTTCAATATGCGCGGCATACCACGGTTTACCGTGCGGCATCATCGCGCATGGCGATGTATCAAAACCTTCAATCAGTAATCCGCTTTCCTGATTGATATTCAGGCTGAAAGGTCCGCTGATGTTGCGCGCGCCTTGTGACTTCAACCACGCTTCCGCTGCGCCAAATAAAGCGGCAAAAACCTGCGGATCATCAATGGCATCAATCATACCGAAATGACCAGTATCTTCACCGTAACGCTCACGGTGCAAGGTATCAATTTGCGCGGTAATGCGCCCGACTATCTGCCCCGCTTTTTTTGCCACCCACGCCTGCCAGATAATATGCTCCGTCCCCGGATTCTTCTCTGACAAATGCTCGCTGCGTTCAATGAATAAAGGAGGGATCCAGTTTGGATCATCGGGATAAAGTGATGACGGAAAAGCGATAAATGCCTTAAGGTCATGTTTATTTATTACTTTTTCAATTTTAATCATCAGCGACTCGCATTCCCTACCTCAATGGCTAACAAATAATTAACGGAGGGAATACGGACAATAACCGAGATGTTCGGCATCTAAATAATCCATCCGATGGGTAGTGACTCCAACTTACTGATAGTGT
>NZ_AEJZ01000099.1:0-6873 GCF_000208525.1 Escherichia sp. TW14182 | reverse complement strand
TTTTGAGGATCGCCACCAGATCGTAGCGACTGCGACAGTAATGATTCATCGCCACAGCCACCGCTGCCACTGCCAGCAGCAAGGTCAGAAGCGCCGAAAGCAGCAGGAACTGCTGCGAGCGTTCCATCGATCGCCCCAGCGCGCCTTCGTCCTGTTCCAGCCCGTACCAACGTTGTTCGGGTTTAAGCTGGGGTAACAGCCATTTCTCATAGCCGTCGAGCTGGTTCTCGTTGCCGCCGAATTTATAGCGCCAGGTGACGCGACTCCCCGGCTGCACGGCTCCGGTTTTATCGACATCCGCCAGGTTCATCATCAGACGCGGAGCCATCTGGAAGGGGTTAAAACCGGAATCCGGTTCCTGAATTACTTCTCCGGCAATCCGCAGTGTGGCATCGCCCACGTCGATGGTGTCGCCCGTTTTCAGGTTAAGGAGCGCCATCAGGCGTGGGGCCAGTAATACGCTGCCCGCCTGCGGTTTCAGGTCTGGGGGATTAGTTTGCAGATCGCCATACATCGGGTAGATATCATCCACCGCTTTGACGTTCGCCAGCTGCGGAGTGTCGCCCGCAAAGGTCATAGTGGCGAAAGTCAGCTGCTTGCCGACTTTCAGGCCGCGCTTTTGCGCTTCCTCCAGCCACGCTTGCGGCACTTCGCGCGAACTGCGCAACGCCCGATCGCCCGCCATAAACTCCCGGCTTTGCTGGCTTAAACCTTTCTCCATGCGATCGCTGATATTGCCCAGCGCCAGCACGCAGGCCACCGCCAGGCTTAGCGCCAGCCAGACAATTAATAGCGACGGCGAGCGCCATTCGCGCCAGAACCAACGTGCAATCATGCTTCCTCCTGCAATTGCCCGTTCACCAGCCGTAAGCAGCGGTCGCAGCGTGCCGCCAGTTGCAGGTCGTGGGTCACCATAATCAACGTGGTGCCATGCTCACGGTTGAGGGAAAACAGCAGGTCGGCAATTTTATCGCCCGTCTGGCGGTCAAGGTTGCCGGTAGGTTCATCGGCAAACAGCACATCAGGCCGACCGTTAAAGGCTCGCGCCAGCGCCACACGTTGCTGTTCGCCGCCGGAAAGCTGTGCCGGAAGATGATCAAGACGTTTACCCAGCCCTAACTGTTCGAGCAACGCTTTCGCTCCGTTACGACTTTCCACGCTACTCTCACCGCGCAGCAGCGCCGGAAGCTCGACGTTTTCCAGCGCGTTAAGGGTAGGAATTAACATAAATGACTGAAAAACAAAGCCGACGTGCTTCGCGCGCAACTTTGCCCGCGCTTCTTCGTCCATATTATGTAGCGGTTGTCCCACCAGACTCACTTCGCCACTGCTGCCGTCATCCAGCCCGGCGAGGATCGCCAGTAAGGTTGACTTACCCGATCCCGACTCGCCCACCAGTGCGATGGTTTCGCCACGTTTGACAACCAGCTCAACTCCGGTGAGGATGGAGAGTTCATGCTCCCCCTGACCGACGGACTTCTTAAGATGATGAACTTCAACAATGTTTTCCGCTGGCATTTGCCCTTCCTGTTCCTGGTTCTGTTAACCTTCCGTGCCGCCGCAGCGGACACGTTATTAATTCTGGGTGATAGCCTGAGCGCCGGGTATCGAATGTCTGCCAGCGCGGCCTGGCCTGCCTTGTTGAATGATAAGTGGCAGAGTAAAACGTCGGTAGTTAATGCCAGCATCAGCGGCGACACCTCGCAACAAGGGCTGGCGCGCCTTCCGGCTTTGCTGAAGCAGCATCAGCCGCGCTGGGTGCTGGTTGAACTGGGCGGCAATGATGGATTGCGTGGTTTTCAGCCACAGCAAACCGAGCAAACGCTGCGCCAGATTTTGCAGGATGTCAAAGCCGCCAACGCTGAACCATTGTTAATGCAAATACGTCTGCCTGCAAACTATGGTCGCCGTTATAATGAAGCCTTTAGCGCCATTTACCCCAAACTCGCCAAAGAGTTTGATGTTCCGCTGCTGCCTTTTTTTATGGAAGAGGTCTACCTCAAGCCACAATGGATGCAGGATGACGGTATTCATCCCAACCGCGACGCCCAGCCGTTTATTGCCGACTGGATGGCGAAGCAGTTGCAGCCTTTAGTAAATCATGACTCATAAAGCAACGGAGATCCTGACAGGTAAAGTTATGCAAAAATCGGTCTTAATTACCGGATGTTCCAGTGGAATTGGCCTGGAAAGCGCGCTCGAATTAAAACGTCAGGGTTTTCATGTGCTGGCAGGTTGCCGGAAGCCGGATGATGTTGAGCGCATGAACAGCATGGGATTCACCGGTGTGTTGATCGATCTGGATTCGCCAGAAAGTGTTGATCGCGCTGCCGACGAAGTGATCGCCCTGACCGATAATTGTCTGTATGGGATCTTTAACAATGCCGGATTCGGCATGTATGGCCCCCTTTCCACCATCAGCCGCGCGCAGATGGAACAGCAGTTTTCCGCCAACTTTTTCGGCGCGCATCAGCTCACCATGCGCCTGTTACCGGCTATGTTACCGCACGGTGAAGGGCGTATTGTGATGACCTCATCGGTGATGGGATTAATCTCCACATCGGGTCGCGGCGCTTACGCGGCCAGTAAATATGCGCTGGAGGCGTGGTCAGACGCGCTGCGCATGGAGCTGCGCCACAGCGGAATTAAAGTCAGCCTGATTGAGCCGGGGCCCATTCGTACTCGTTTCACCGACAACGTCAACCAGACGCAAAGTGATAAACCGGTCGAAAACCCCGGCATTGCTGCCCGCTTTACGTTGGGGCCGGAAGCGGTGGTCGCCAAAGTGCGCCACGCTTTTATTAGCGAGAAGCCGAAGATGCGCTATCCGGTGACGCTGGTGACCTGGGCGGTAATGGTGCTCAAACGCCTGCTGCCGGGGCGCGTGATGGACAAAATATTGCAGGGGTGAGTTGAAGCGCACGCTTAAGCCCCCATGTCAAAGAAAATATCGACAACAGAGAGCGACTCCATGTCCGTAGAAAATATTGTCAACATTAACGAATCTAACCTGCAACAGGTTCTTGAACAGTCGATGACCACACCGGTGCTGTTCTATTTTTGGTCTGAACGTAGCCAGCACTGTTTGCAGTTAACCCCAATTCTGGAAAGCCTCGCGGCGCAGTACAACGGGCAATTTATTCTGGCGAAGCTGGACTGCGATGCGGAGCAGATGATTGCCGCCCAGTTTGGTCTGCGCGCGATTCCGACCGTATATCTGTTCCAGAACGGGCAACCGGTAGACGGCTTCCAGGGGCCGCAACCGGAAGAGGCGATCCGCGCCCTGCTGGATAAAGTGCTGCCGCGCGAAGAAGAGCTGAAAGCGCAGCAGGCGATGCAACTGATGCAGGAAGGCAATTACACCGACGCCCTGCCATTGCTGAAAGACGCCTGGCAATTGTCGAATCAGAACGGGGAGATCGGCCTGCTACTGGCAGAAACGCTGATTGCGCTGAACCGTTCTGAAGATGCAGAAGCGGTGCTGAAAACCATTCCGTTGCAGGATCAGGACACCCGCTACCAGGGGCTGGTGGCACAAATCGAACTGCTGAAGCAGGCGGCTGATACGCCGGAAATTCAACAGTTGCAACAGCAGGTGGCGGAGAATCCTGAAGATGCCGCACTGGCAACGCAACTGGCGCTACAGTTGCATCAGGTTGGGCGTAATGAAGAGGCGCTGGAGTTGCTGTTCGGGCATCTGCGTAAAGATCTCACTGCCGCAGACGGTCAGACGCGTAAAACGTTCCAGGAGATCCTCGCTGCGCTGGGTACGGGTGATGCACTGGCGTCAAAGTATCGCCGCCAGCTGTATGCATTGTTGTATTGATATTCCGTTGATCGGCACATGAACCACAACGCCGGATGCGATGCTGCGCATCCGGCATCGCATCATTTCTTCTTCAATTGCGTCACCACCAACTGGTGGCGCGAATTATAAAACTTACGATAGGTTAAATAGCAGGCAATAATGGTCGACAAGCTGGCGGTTGAGAGCAGCATAAAGGTCACCATAATCTGATATTTAATCGCCTTCACCGGATCAATCCCGGCAAATATCAGCCCGGACATCATTCCTGGTAAACTCACTAAGCCAACCGTTTTTGCTGAATCGACCGTCGGAATTAAAGCCGCGCGAATACTGTCGCGAATCAATATCGCTGAAGCCTGCTTCGGCGTCGCGCCAAGACTCAGTTTCTCCTGAATCTGTTGCTGTTCGCTAATCACCCGTTGCCCTAAATTGTTGTAACACAACCCCACCGCTACCATGGCGTTACCGGCAATCATCCCGGCGATAGGGATCACCTGCATCGGGATAAATTCAATCGACCCTGAGAGAATCAGCACCGCCAGGGTAATTCCCGCCCCGACCGTAATGGCAATAAACGATGAGATAAAAGCTTTAGCAATATATTTACTGCGTTTTTGCGCGTTCCACGCCGCATTAAAGCAGATAAATAACACCATCAATAATGTCAGGCTGGCATCATCCACGCTGAAAATATACTTCAGCACATAGCCGACAATAATCAGTTGGATTATTGCGCGCCCGACGCTCCAGAGAATATCTTTCTCCAGTGCCAGTTTTTCTTTATGGCTAATTAAGATTGCCACCACCACCAGCATTAATGCCAGTGCTAATGATTCGTTGGTAATATTATGCGTGTTCATAGCGTGCTTCCTGCATTTCTCCGGCATGCGGTTGCAGCGCAATCACTTTATCCGCATGATTAATTTCATCTTTATCGTGTGTTACCCACAGTACGGCAATATTTTGCTCGCGCACATAACGGTGGATCATCTCATTAACGTTATGTTTATTACTTTCATCCAGTGCACTGGTTATTTCATCCAGCAATAAAACCTTCGGCATAAATTGCAGGTTACGAATCAATGAGATGCGTTGTTTTTCACCACCAGATAGCTCGGCGATATTCTTCGTCAAAATGCTGTCCGGCAAAGCGAAGCGTTCGAGAAAATCGAGAAAAATGGCCGGGTCAGGCTGCTGGTTACGGATCTGCCAGGGAAAAATCAGGTTATCGTATACCGTGTCGCCAAACAACACTGGTGTCTGGGCACAGTAGGAGACTTGCTGGCGATACTCCTCTGGCTTCAGGGTGAATATATCTTCGCCTGCAAATAGTAACGTTCCACTACTCGGACTGATTAATGAAGCAACAATTTTTAGTAGCGTACTTTTGCCGCAGCCGGAAGGGCCGGTAATTAACTTAAATTCGCCAGCACGCAGCGAAAAATTGATGTTATTGAGAATCTTCGTATCGCCCACCTGATATCCAACATTTTGCAGTTGGAGCAAAAGACTATTTTCCTGCATTACCCATCCCTTTTTCTGATTTTTACTAAAAACAGTTTATCCTCCGCAAGAATAAGGGGGAACTCTCTTTCAGTAATCAGGTATAATTTGTTTAATCAAGCAGCAATTTTGCTCTTTATGGACGGTACAACAGGAGGTTTTTCCGATGCTTATTTTTATCCCGATTCTCATTTTTGTCGCGCTGGTGATTGTCGGCGCGGGCGTCAAAATCGTGCCGCAGGGCTATCAGTGGACGGTAGAACGTTTTGGTCGCTATACCAAAACGTTACAGCCGGGGCTCAGTCTGGTGGTGCCATTTATGGATCGCATTGGTCGCAAGATCAATATGATGGAGCAAGTGCTCGATATCCCTTCCCAGGAAGTTATCTCGAAAGATAACGCCAACGTGACCATCGACGCAGTCTGTTTTATTCAGGTGATTGATGCCCCGCGCGCCGCTTATGAAGTCAGCAATCTGGAGCTGGCAATCATCAACCTGACCATGACCAACATCCGTACCGTGCTTGGCTCAATGGAACTGGACGAAATGCTCTCCCAGCGCGACAGCATTAACTCGCGCCTGCTGCATATTGTCGATGAAGCCACCAACCCGTGGGGGATTAAAGTCACCCGTATTGAAATTCGTGATGTGCGCCCACCGGCAGAGCTTATCTCTTCGATGAACGCGCAGATGAAAGCGGAACGTACCAAACGCGCTTACATCCTTGAGGCGGAAGGGATCCGTCAGGCGGAAATCCTCAAAGCCGAAGGTGAAAAACAGTCGCAAATACTGAAAGCGGAAGGCGAACGTCAGTCGGCGTTTTTACAGGCTGAAGCGCGAGAACGTTCCGCCGAAGCGGAAGCTCGCGCGACCCAAATGGTGTCTGAAGCCATCGCCTCCGGTGATATTCAGGCGGTGAACTACTTCGTAGCACAGAAATACACCGAAGCGTTGCAACAGATCGGTTCGTCCAGTAACAGCAAAGTGGTGATGATGCCATTAGACGCCAGCAGCCTGATGGGGTCGATTGCCGGGATTGCCGAACTGGTGAAAGACAGCGCCAACGAGCGAAATAAATCATGATCGAGCTGCTGGTAGTACACCCGCATATTTTCTGGCTGAGTCTCGGCGGTTTATTGCTGGCTGCCGAGATGCTGGGCGGAAACGGTTATCTGTTGTGGAGCGGTGTCGCGGCGGTGATTACTGGTCTGGTGGTCTGGCTGCTGCCGCTGGGTTGGGAGTGGCAAGGGGTGATCTTTGCCGTCCTGACGCTGCTCGCCGCCTGGCTGTGGTGGAAATGGTTGTCACGGCGGGTACGCGAACAAAAGCACAGCGACAGTCATTTAAACCAGCGTGGCCAGCAGTTGATTGGCAGGCGGTTTGTGCTGGAATCGCCGCTGGTCAACGGGCGCGGTCATATGCGCGTCGGCGACAGTTCATGGCCTGTCAGCGCCAGCGAGGATCTCGGCGCAGGTACGCATGTTGAGGTGATTGCGATTGAAGGGATAACGTTGATCATCCGTGCGGTCATCGCCTGATGCGACGCTGACGCGTCTTATCA
>NZ_AEJZ01000100.1:0-12723 GCF_000208525.1 Escherichia sp. TW14182 | reverse complement strand
TTCACCCGTCCGCAAATTAATAGTGAACGGACGCAGGGGACCAATATCGCCGTTTTCGCCCTGATTTTCCCGGGTGGGAATAAGATGCAGGCACTCTTCAGAACGACGAAAAATCAGGCCAAAAGCTTCGTTGAAAATCCTCAGTGCATTAACACCACGGATTTTCAGCTCCCCGGTCATGGTGTCGCCGTCGCGCTCAACAGCGTCTTTTGCTTTATCCATTGCGGCTTTTACTGCCTTTGATGTGGCGGCGCGGTCTTCTGCGTCGCTGTCGGTGGAGTTGCTGTACTGCGCAAAGCCTTTCTCCTTCAGTGTTGCGTCCGGATGATGGCGGGATTTTTCGTGCTTTGCCAGTGCATTGCTTTGTTCTTCGTCGGGTGTCTCCGGGCGCAGGTCCTGTGGGCCATCTCCTGTCATTTTTGCAAGTGGCGCGACAAAGTGTCGGAAGCCGTTACCGTCTGTATAAGACGCATGTTCCTGGCGGGCGCAGAACGTAAAAACGGTATTCCATTCGCCGGTAACAAATCCCTGCCAGCTTGCATCAATCCAGAGGGTATCCCCGACCGCAGCCGGCAGGCTGTAAGGTTCGCGCAGACTGACGCGCAGACCTCCCACATAACCCACGCCGGCGGCAACAGTAGCGGTACCGTCCTGATAGCTGACCTGAAAACCATCCCCCAGAAAAGCGGCTTCACCGTAGTGATCAAACGCCAGCAGCCGGCGGGCCTCATCCATTCCTGCAAGGCGTGCAGTGAAATCAATCTGCCAGACATCAGCGCTGACATCGATATGCATTGCTGCGGCTGCGCCGTCAAACTCCATGGAAAATGTGCGGATCAGGTTGTTTCCCTGCACGCCGTTTGCTGTTTTAATTTTTTGCTGACGAGGTGTGTGTGCAATCATGCAGAGCACGCCGCTTTCTTCGTTCAGCAGACCGATCCAGTTGTATTCGAAGTCGCCGACTGTCGTGTCCAGAATGATGGAAAACGCGGTCGCGTTCGGCGACAGGAGGCCGTACTGGGTGACCGGCGCACGATACTGAATCATGGATTCATCAGGGAGTATCTCATCGCGGGGGATCTCTGCGGATTCATCCTGTCCCGGAATATATGCAAAAACAAATGTATCCGGGCGCGCAGGTTTTCCACTGATGATTTGATTTGCGCACCAGTGTTCGTACTGTTCAGTAATAATCGTGCTCATGCTTCATCTGCCTGTAATGTGTAATGTTCCACGGACAGGCCGTAATGTCCTGCCTGTAGCGAAGCGGTTAACCAGATGGTGTCCTTTCTCACCGTTGCTTCTGCTGTGTGATACCTGTAATGGCCATCGAATGTGCCGGCTGTCAGCCGGGCAGTGGTTGTATTGATTACCTGAAAGAAATAGCGCCTGCAGGTACGACCATACTGGCGCACGAGCTGCATCATCAGCGCGTTGTTTTCACTTAACTGGGTGTCATTAATGCGCAGTAAAATAACGTCCCAGTCATGCTGCAGTTGCCGTTCCAGTGTTTTAACGTCTCCCACGCCAAGACGCTTAAAGATGCGTTCGAAGCCGGCGCGTTCGCCAGAGTCCTGAGCGTTAATAAACGCGTGTTTCACTCTTAAGCGAAATAACGAAACCGGCTCACCTTTAAATCGGGTGATATTGCGCTGATAAGCCAGCAGGTTAAGTAAAGGCTCTGCGCAGGTGTCGACATCAATCTGCTGTAGTGGCCACGTCAGCCAGCTGTATACCTTTTCCCAGTAGCGATGCGATGAATGTGCCAGCGTTAACGGCTCGCCTTTATTCATCCAGGTGGGGAGCGGGAATTCAGGGAGCTCCGGAAGTTTCACGCGCTCACCTCCACAGTAAGGGATTCCAGACGAGGAACAGCCAGATCACTGAGAATATCCGGAAGAGAAAATGTAACCGACTCCACCTGTGGAAATACCTGGTGGATCTCTTCGCCCAGTCTGGACATGCTGAAACGGCTGTACGGCCATGTTTTCTGAACGTCATAATCGCTGTTTTCGCGAAATGCACAGCGAACCAGATTTTCCACATTGCGCAATAACGTCTGAATTTCCTCATCGCTGAGATTCAGTGTTGCATATAACCAGAGTGTCACGGTCAGGGTGTGGCGTGTTTCAGGCATGGAAAAACAGCGCAGATCATCACCGTGTCCGTGATGACCTTCATCGTTAATGAATGCGTTAACTGCATCAACGAACGGTTCGGATGCGATGCCAGTATCCAGCAGAATGTAAGCATTTGCTGTGCCGGGGCCGCGTGGTGCGTCATGCAGAAAATAGATGCGGTCGGCACTGATGCCGGCAACGCCGGCAATTAATCCCCGGTAAACAGCATCGGTGTGATAAGCGCCGGCAAGATTAAACTGATTGCGAACACGATCACGCAGCTCGTCATCGCTTTCTTCGTTGGCACCCGGTGTGGTCAGCCAGTTTTCATCGTTCTCAACGCCGGCAATACCATCAATCGCCACCGGAAGGATGCGGTAATATCCCGGCGCAAGGTTAAAGCCGGCTCCGGCCTGTTCCGCAGAAACATCGATGCTCATGCTGAGTGTTCCTGCCGGAATAACGGTATCCCTGACAACGATCAGCGTATAAATCACGCCGTTAATGCGTTCTGTCTGAATCTGCGTACCGGCCGGCACGGTAACTGCGCGATCAATGTCGTTTTTGGTGAAACGAATCACGCCAGCTGCGTGCGTGGCAGCCTTGCGTTGCAGGTTTACCGCCCAGGCAAAAACATCAACGAATACACCGCTGGCATCAGCCAGAAACAGGTTTTTCATCACCACATTAACCAGCGCATCTTTCAGCCACATCACGGGTTTTGTGGTGATGGCTGTAATCAGTCGCCAGAACGGCGACATGCGGGATGTGTTGGTGATAAGCCCTTCGTCTTTGACAATGGCTTCAAATTCAGCGCGTGCCTGTTCTTCGGTTACCGGCATGCCGTTATCAGCCAGAATGCGCTCGTAATCTGCGGTTGGTTTGCCGTTAATCATCAAGAGATACCGTAAAAGTCAGGGGTTCAAAAAAATCTTCGGTGTGGGCGCTAATCAGCAGGCGACCAGAAAGCGGGGTTTCTTCTGTCACGCTGACCGTGCCGGGTGTGATGCGCTCATCATCTTCAATCAGCAGTGTCATCTGCATCATGATGTCGGCACGAAGTGTCGGGCTTTTTTCAGCCAGCAGGCGCGTTGCCAGTCCGCTCTCAATGATGGCGTGCTGGCAGTCCTGGGCAATACTTTCCCTGTTGTTGCATAACACCGGCTCACTGGCGCTGTTCAGCGTGAGATTGCGGCCGGTGATGAGCAAATCAATGTAAAGCGGTTTATCAGTATGCATGCAGCTCCATCCACTCGTTAAGACGGGCAGGGGATGGATCCTGCACATTGACGTTAACCACACGACGGGAGTTGTCGATGGTGGTCTGGTTTTCGCTGTTGTTCTGCATCTCTGCCGCAATGCCGCCCGGTCCCGCGCTGATGGCTTTGCCGCCGGTTAATACGGAGCCTTCGCCACTTCCTGTGCTTTCCGGTGTGTCGATATTGACGCCGGGGATCATGTTGAGCTTGCCTACAATCCAGCCCCATGAATCACTGAAGGACTGTTTCACCAGTTCCCAGAGGTTACTGAAAATATTCAGGATGCCGCCCGCGAGATCCTTCAGGGCATCCAGTGGTGAATGCGTGGAAAAATAGTTAACCAGTGCATTCCAGCCGTCCTGGATTGTGTTCCATGCATTGCCGAACCATGCCCCCATACTGCCGACCATTTCAGCCACCCACTGAAAGGCGGCGGTATCCATCAGCGCGGCTTTAATCTCATCCCAGCGGGTGATTAGGAAATAAATGCCCACGCCCAGCGCAGCCAGTGCCAGGATGATTAATGTGATGGGGCTGAAAAGTAACTGTGTTGCAATTGCAGCTCCGCTGGTGACTGCGGTGTAGATTTTCATTGCTATGCCGGCGGCACCCAGCGCAACAGAATAAAGCCAGAGTCCGGCGCGCTGTAATTTCAGCAGCGCCAGCTGAATTTTTGCTTTGACGTTGTATGTCCCCATAGCAATGGACATGGCCAGATACAGCGCCCTGACCGTTCGCGCAACTACAGTGAATGCCCACATGGTAGCCGTCAGTGTGCGTTTCAGCAGAATGAGGATCTTCAGCGGCGCAACAGCTGCCAGCCAGACCAGCCGCAGTCCTGTCCAGACAAACTTCGCCACACCCACCATAATGTTGACAACGGCACCCACTGCGGCAATGCCCAGCAGGGCGGCAGACAGTAAACCAATAGCCCGTGTGATATTGGGATACAGACGTAACCAGGCAACAAAGGATTTACCGCCTTCGTTGCTTTTCTGGATAAACGGGTACAGAACAGGCAGCAACTGCGTGCCGATTTCGATGCGAATGCCGTTAATAATTGCGGCGGCCTGTTCCCATGGATCAGCCATGGCCTGCGCCATTTCGACAGCCTTATCCATACCTTTGATATTGCCCAGCGTGGCGATATTCTTTTCAAGTCCGCCAATGTCCGCATTGAGTAATTTAATCATGGCCACAGCTTCATCGGAGCCAAAGGCGCTTTTCAGCAAATCGGAATCAGCCACTTTTGACAGATCACCAAATTTACCCCTGATAAGTTTCATGATCTCGACAACACTTTTCATCGTGCCGTCTTTATTCACGAAATTAAGCCCCAGCTTTTTCTGGGCGCTGCCTACTGCGGCAAGAAATGCCTTGTATTTTGTCCCGGCCTCGCTGCCACTCATGGTGGCCTGTAGTTGTCCCAGCACGGCGAACTGTTCAGCCGCATCAATACCGGCCGCTTTTGCACTGGCACCCAGCGTGGTGAACGCTGCTGACATGTTATCGCCGGTTGTTTTAAACATTTGCACGGCGGTGGCGGTTTGCCCGGCGACCTGCTCCACCCATTTGCTTTTTCCCATGGCATCAGCCTGGTCTTTAAAGATGCCGTACATGGTGCCCATGTAGGCGGTAATGGTCTGGCTGCTGGATTTGGTTGCTGCTGCCACCGTTGCTGATGCGGTGGTGAAGCGGGACAGCTCATCGTCAGTTAACCCGGCAATGGCTGACTGGATGTCGTAAGAAGCACGCACAAAATCCTGCGCAGCCCCGCCGTATTCCATAGTGAAATCAACGGCGGCGCGGCTGAGTTTACGCAATCCGGACTCTGCGACGCCCAGTGATTTCACCTCACCGAGCGCCCTGTCCATTTCAATGGCTGGCATCAGTGCTCCCTGAATGGCTGCACCCACTCCCCAGAGCGCAGCGCCTCCGGTAGCAATGTCCCGAAAGGCTCCCCGACTTGTTGCAGCAAATCCCTGAACCTGTCGCCCGGCTGCACGCAACGGCCTTGTCAGGCGGTCTGTCAGTTCAAGAAGTAATTCAAGGCGCTGTTGTGACATTACGATCCCTTAAAAGCACGGATAATGCCGTTATTGACGGCGATGCCCATATTTTCCCAGTAGTGGTTATCCAGCCAGACGGCGGCAGCCAGTGACTGCGGCGAGTCATCCTCGCCGGGCAGCCAGTGGCGGCGCAGAATCAGCATCCGGGTAAGGTCATTGCGATCAATGGCCCCCAGATGGCTTTTTATTTTTTTACGGTGATTTCCACTTCCGGCACAAACTCGTTATTCACGGCTGTTGCCAGGCTGGCCGGCATTCCTGGTTTTTCCAGCAACTGGTTCAGCAGATCGCGGTGCTCTTTAATCACGATACGGCGCAGGTAGTTTTTCAGCGGCGCGATTTTGTTATCCGGCATGAAGTCGTTCTGCAGGTCGTTGTAGGCCTTTACGGTCGGGATAAACGTCAGTTCAAGCTCGCCGACCTGTAAAGTGATGGTGTTCTCTGCGGTAGTCTGGGTGTTTTTATCGTTCATCATCATTTCCTTTTAAAGTCAAGAATAAGAGGGCTTAATAAGCCTGCAGGAAGGCTTATTAAGCGTAAAATCAGCGCACGCCGTCGTGCTCAAGGCTGAAATGATTGCCATCCGGGCGGTTTTTAAAACGACCGCCCCATGCGCCACCAAGGGATTCCCAGTACTCGCCCAGCTCGCGGTAGGCCTCTGTACGGGTCTGATATTCACCGTTAATAAACAGATTAAAATCCACGGCCAGCCGCTGGCAGTGCAGGCTGTTGGCAATGCCGGATCCCTTTTGTGCGTTGAGTTTTGCCTGTTCTGGCGTGCGGTACGCCTCACCGAACGTCAGGCCATAACCGCGCTGATGGGCAAACTGGATAAGTTTTCCGATCATGACGGTAAATTGTTGTTGCTTATCGGAGAGTTTCATTTTTGCTCCTTATGAGGTTGCTGAGGTTTGCGCAGCCAGTACCACAGTGCCCGGATAATTTTCCAGGCAATGGCGGCAGCTTTTTGTTCCCTGCGAGACAGCATTGCTGTTACTCCTCTTTGTTCTCTTTCTCGCCCAGCTTCCGGCGCATATGACGCAGGAAGATTTCAACAATCTGGTAACCGGCAACGCCCATTGCGGTGCCTGCGCCGGCAATGGCCAGTGGGTCAAGGTTCGGGTAACGAACCAGCAGGGCAGCGGCAGAAACACCCAGCGCGCTCCCCAGCAGGGTTCGACCCACAAACAACCGCAACGTAATCGGCTCTGCGCCAGCCAGCACCCGACTTGCGGCAGCGATTCCGCCCAGAATGCCCAGGGTGATAATGGTGCGCTCATGCTCCTGCATGGTTCACCCCATCAGTCCGCGCACGTCGTTCTCTGAGAGAACGGGCACGCCGTTGATACGCACAAAGTCAGGGCTTGCCACCACGTACTTGATTTTGTGCGTGGTCAGATCTGCGCTCTCGGTGTCAATGCTTAACAGGCCGGAAAGCATCAGCTCGCAACCGAAGGCTTCGACGCGGATTTCTTCAGTGCCTGTGTTGGCGTAAAACACAAAATCCATTGGCGGCAGATCGCGCCACGATCCCGCCTGAGCAGCCACTTCCCCGAGCTGGTTAAAGCTGCGGGTACTCATTTCGATTTCACCTTCGGCACTGACAGGGCCGCGCAGTTTGCCGTCAGGGATGCCACGGGTTTTGGCAACGGCGCTTTCATCGCTGATGTCCAGTGAGATGCTTTTCACATGGATATCCGTTCCACCGATAAAGGTGTCAAACGCCATGCCGTTAATGCGGGTCGTCATGCGTTTTCCTCCAGAGATTTATCCAGCTGAATGCCCACTTTGATGGTTTTAGGGCAGGCGTAAGGGCGGACGACAATGCTGATGCTGACCGTCTTTTCGTCCTGCCAGGTGATAACCACGTCGCCTTTCTGAGGCGATTTCACTTCGCCCGGAAACGTGATGCCGTTAATTTGCGTTGATTTCGCCATGGCACGCAGTGGGCGGGCAAACAGCGTTTCATGTGCGGCAATGCTTCCCGGCGTGCTGTTCAGTGAGCGATCGGCAATTTTGGGGATGGCCATCAGCCGCACGCGGCGCGCCACCTTGTCAGCAATGCGGACATGCTCAATAACGTTGTAGTCCCCACCTTCCACCTCAAGTGTCACACCATCGGCCCAGTAAAGGCCGTCATAGTCGGCATACCACATGGGCACGCTGTAGCGTGCGGTTGCCAGCGCCTGCAGGGTGGCGAGATCAATTGCCTGCCCTGCGCTGTCTTTCGGGCGCTCTGTGGTTTTCAGTGCGGACAGCGCCCCGGTTGCCACACGCGCCGGACTGTCAGCAATGGTGACGGCGCTGTTACACAGACGGCCGGCGAGAACGCCCGGTTCAAAGCCAAAAATTTCCGGAACCAGCATGATTTGCGGGGCTGCAATACCTTTCTGTAGCGTGGTCAGTTCGGCAACGTAGTCCGCCCAGGTTTTACTGCCGTCGTTGGCGGCGATGGTCAGGATGAACCAGATGCGGCGCTGATATTTATTGATGATGGTCTGACGTAACGCCTGTATGGCGTTGATGTCATCCTTCGTGCTGACCGGTTCGGTGATCACCACACCTTCCACTGAAACAGTTTCCTGAGCCGCCAGTATGGCGTTCTGCCATGCCTGGCAGGCTGGCGTTGCTTCTTTGCCTTTGCCGGCTTCCGGCAGAATGGCAACATAGAAAAAGGCATTTTGTCCGGCATTGGTCAGTGCGGACTGAAGGAAATTCTTCAGCGGGCTGGCGTTCGTTCCCAGCAGTTCATCCAGATCGCTGTTAGCGTTAACCGGCAGAACCTTACCTTTGTTGTTTTGTGCATTGCCCACAAACAGCAGTGTATTTTCCACGCCGTCCGGTGAACTGCTGAATGTGTTGTACTGTTCAATCGTGACAGATGGCCAGGTCATGATTTGTCTCCTGATTTTGTTATCTCGTGCCGCCGTAATGCAGGCTGCGCAATTGCGCCTCCAGAATGCGGGCAAATTCAGCGTTACTGGCTCCCAGAAATGCGCGGGAGGGAATTTTGATTTCCCATACACGTTTTTTCTGCTCGCCTTTCAGAATGCTGATCACCAGCCCGGCCTGCGCCATACTCATGTTTTCCATAATCCATTTCAGGGAAGGTTTTCTGTATCCCCTGCGTCCGGTTTTTTTGCTGACCGCGCCGACGGGGGCGCGAAAGCCCAGAGAAAGAAGGCGTTCTGCCTGCCGTCGTGTGGCGGGACGGGTGCGCATGGCTTCGCTGTCCCGGCGTTTTGTGGCGCGGCCTTTGATGGTTGCGCCGTGCTGTTGCACCCACGCAACTGCCCCACCATGAGAGCCGGTGTTGTAATCCCCTTTTTTGAAGAAAAGGCGGACACTTTTCCCGCTGCCATCAACCCTGATGGCCAGCAGTTTCGGCAGTCCCAGCAGCATTTTGTTTTTATACCTGCCGCTGGTTTTATCCGGTCTTTTTCGTGGTGCCCAGGCTGCCCCCTCCGGTGTTCGCTGTGCTTTCACATTGCGTCGTGCAGCCGGTATCAGGCCGTATTTCGCAATGCGAACCAGCAGCTTTCTGGCCTTTGCCGGCGGAAGTTCTGCCTCTCTGATGGCGCGACGAACCTGCCGGAGTTGTGACTCGTTAATCACGGGGCGCGTCATGGCATCACCTGACAGTGAAGCTGATGCGCCTGAGCCACCCAGATTTCAGGCTTTTCCAGCTGGTAACGTTTCCCGCCTCTGGGGATGGGGCCGTTTTCGTCCTCAACCAGGGTGATGGGATCAACCAGCGGCAGACTGATTTCCAGCCATGCCACTTCATTTTCATCATCCACTTCGACGTCAACGGCTGGCGCATCCGGTGCCAGGCGCTGGCGCAGGTCGCCGCCGTTGTCTGCCAGCCAGGCTTCAACCAGAGAAAACACCAAATCCGGATTCAGTTTGCGGTAGGGCCATGCGTCCCATCGCAGAAAAGCCGTATATTTTCGAACCTGCGTACATAACTGCCCGTGCCCCAGCGACTTCGTAAACGGAACGAGCGTGATGTCATCCATGTCACTGGTGAACGGAATGCGTGCGCGTGCCGGCAGATTGTTTTCAATGAATGCCGTCAGGCTGGCGAGTTGCGTCATACCATTTCCTTAATCAATCAGCGCGATGGATGCACGCGGTCGGCCCAGCAGCGCCCGCACCGCCATTGCCGCTTCAGCCAGTAACGTCCGGCGGCTCTCGCTGGCTTCTGATGAGGGCTGCGCCTCGCGTCGCCCCACGCTGGCAGATTCCGGCAAAAGATCAGCCTTTGCGCGGGCATACACAGCCTTGGTGTACAGTGCTGTAATGTGGTTCTGCATCCGTTCAGGTTGTGCATCCGTATTGCGCGGCTCTGGTTGCAACACGGTGTAACCCGGAATATCAGCGGCCCGGATGTAGCCCTGTTCCTGCCAGTATTCACGGCGTGCAGCCAGTTCAGTGTTAATCTCTGTTACCGCGCAAAGCAGCGCCGTCAGCACCGTTTCGTGTGACGTGACGGCGGGGATGCTGCGGCTCTTTTCAAAATCGCCGGCATCAATATCCGGCCAGAATCCATCGTTCTGAATAATGGCCTGCTGATAGTGAATGCTTTTCCCGTCAAACATGCTCACTCCGGGGAAAGGCGGGCTGACCGGTTTCCGCAGTGTGCTGATGGCTTTTGCCGGCACACCTCCACCGCGCCCGCCCGGTTGTTGGGAGTCGTTTACGTGCCCTGCAACGCGCGCAGTCTTGCGGCAATGCGCTGGCGCAGGGTTTTCACCTGAATTTTGGGATGCAGCCAGGCAGCCCGTTCCAGGCACTGGTCGGCCTGTTGCAGTCTCTCCGGATCGTTAATTGCGCTGGCCTGTGGCTTGCCGTCATCGCCGCGCAGCAGCAGGACGCCTGCAAAGCGCCAGTAGCGGGCAGCAAGGCGTTCATTCACGCGCCATTTGTCGCGGATTTTTTCAAACACCTGCTGAAAATATGGCGCGATACTGTTCCCGCGTTCAGCTTCGGTTTCTGCCCATTCAAGAATGAAATGGGCCACAAACGTTGGCAGCTCGCTTTTGAAGTTCTCCGGCGTCTTTTGCCCCTGCTCAATGGCAATGTCAGCCCACCGCAGCGCCATCTCAAACTGCCCGGTATCGAACAGCCAGATGATGCAGTACACCAGAATGGGATTCTGATAGACGCGTTCCCCCTCCAGATAAGCCTGTGCGTGTGGCAGCCAGCGGGGCAGCAGCGTGTTCCGTTTGAATTCCAGCTTGTCAGACAGCAGCTCCATGTTGTGCAGTTGTCTGATGTCGTTATCCAGTGCCAGCAGCTTAATGTGCTGACTCTCTGTGCTGATGGCGCGCCCGTCCGTTCTGGTCATGAGCGCCGCACGGCGCTCATCCATCTGTCGGGCACGTTGTCGCTGCATTGGCGTTGGCATACCGTGCGCTCCGTTTATCAGGCGATGGTGACCGCAGACTCATCCACGGCAGCATATAAATCCGGATCGCCCAGGGCGTACCCCTCGTAACGCCAGTATGAGTTTTCGAACTGTTTGCGATCGCCCACATCTTCTGCCTTACGACGGCGGGACCCCTTCTGCGTCAGGATCTGCAGGTTTGGCAGCATGGTCACCACCATACGCTTGCCTGGCATAAACGGCGGAATGATGGCCTTGCGGCCTGCGATGTTCTTCGTCAGCAACTGTGCGGCCACTTTTTCGGTAGGCTTGTCCTCTTTGTTGTAAAGGCGCAGTTCTTCGGCAGCCACAAGGTCTGCGCCGACCAGTACGGTAAGGCGAGGATCGTTGTGATATTGCGCCGGGATATAAGTGCGGATCAGGTCTGAGGCCATGGCATCAAGGCCGACATAATCACCGCCTTCGCCCAGGGTAACGGCGTCCGTCAGAATACGGGAGGTATTGCCGGGCTGTTCTCCCCATTTTTTGGCGATTTCATGCCAGCCGATGTTGACGTCTTCGCCGTTCGGGTGACTTTCCGGGTCAGAGTTTTCAGCAGCCTCTTTACCGTTAAAGCCAATGCGCAGCATATCCAGCGCAAAGTTGGTGACGGCGGCGGAGTTCATCAGGTTGAAAAATTCCTGCGGGCTGCCGGCATTCGCCCAGATGGCGAGTTGTTCCCAGGTGATCACGCAGCAGGAATCGGTTTCAACGAGTTTAAATTCGTTGCCTTTGATGCCCGAACCTTTGGCGAAACGACCGCTTTTCACGCGACCGGTGCGCAGCGTGGATTCACCCACGGTGACGACCTGCCCCTGCGGGTGCGGAACGTCCATGCAGGTGATGAAACTCAGAAATTCCGTGCTTTCCAGCAGGGCTTTACGCAGGGCAATGCTGCGCGGTTCGGTCAGTGAAAAGTAACGATCGCTCGAGTGTTCGCAGTCACTGAATGTTTTTTGCAGTTCGCTGATATAGCGATTAACCAGCTTTTGTGCTTCTGGTGTGAAATTCATTGCGCTCTCTCCGGTTACACCAGGTTAAAAGTTTCGCCACCGGCCGGATTGTTGCCCGGCAGCTTCGTGGCGTCCTTGCTGAGTTCAGCAAATGCGGTTTCCATACTGGTAACCTTCTCCGCGATGGCGTTCACTGTGGAGAACAGCTTTTCGCCCTGCTCGGTGGTCAGCGTGAAGGTTTTGTCGTCCTTGTTGTTCTGTTCTGCGTTGTCCTGCCCCTGATCGCCGGTGCTGCCTTCCGGCTTGTTATCACCGGTATCTTTCGGGGCATCCTTCGCGCTGAACTGCGCGACGTTTTTTTCCAGCTCGTCCAGGCGTTCACTGGTTTTATTAATGGCACCCATTAACTGGCTGAACTGTTCTTCGTTCATGGCTTGGTAAATTCCCTGTTGGTGATTGTCAGATGAGAAGAAGCGGGAGAAGAAGTTGCGTTTGGCCTGCTCATCATCAGGCTGCAGCGTAAAATTCAGCGCCTCTGCGTTGCCCATATGGATGGCTTCCCCCATGGAAAACTGCAGGCGTGTAGTGTTAATGCTGGCTGGGGTATCCGTCACGGCGATACCGGACACAAAGAATTTGCCCGTGCCCAGATAGTTTTCCCGCACTTCAATGGAGGTAAAAAGTTTCTGCCCGGCCTTATTGGCTTCAATCAGGAAGCGATTTGGGATCAGGCGTGCTTTAAGCTGCACCTTTTCACCAAATTTTTCGACTTTCAGGGCATCAACAATGCCGTAGTTATTGGTGAAGGCACGCCATCCGGAATCGGCGTGATATGGCCAGAGCATGGCGGCTCGCTCGTCCGGGTTGTAAACCTCGGCGGCATCCGTCAGCCAC
>NZ_AEJZ01000101.1:0-6071 GCF_000208525.1 Escherichia sp. TW14182 | reverse complement strand
TTACGCTACGTACTTCTCGGGGCGCTTACTGAATTTATCAAACTGTTTCAGGATAAACGCGATAATAACCGTTCACAGGCACTCCCTGCCGGTGATGGCCCAGAAAACCAGGCGAAAAGAAATCGCAACGTTCACTGAATGGTGACGATATGCTTGATGCGTTGAAGACGTTACAGTCCCGTTCTGAAGAAATTTTCGGTACAAGGAAATGACGAAGCTCTGAAGGCAGACATAATCCCACCCTTCACAGAACTGAATTGCCAGAGACATTAATGTCCGCTTTGAGCGAGGAGCGGTCATTAGCCCCTCAGCCGTATGCCTTAAAGAGCGTACGCCAGAAATAAAAGGATTGCGCTACTGCGCATTCCTACTTTGACGGGATGTGACCCATGTCATCGCCACCGCTCCCAGAAGTAACAAACCACTTAAACCAAAAGCACTTCTCCATCCCAGACTGTCGAATACCAGACCTCCAGCCGTTGAACCAAGTGCAATAGATAGCTGAATCACCGCAACCATGAGGCCTCCCCCCGTCTCTGCATCTTCGGGTAACGCACGTGCTATCCATGTCCACCACCCCGTTGGCGCAGCCGTTGCAAGTAGCCCCCACAGGCTGAGTAAAACGGCAACAGCCCAGATGTGGTGTCCGACCAGCAGTAACGCACCGGTAATCGCTGCCATAAGCAACGGGATCATGATTAATGTCTTATAAAATATGGTGTTCAGGAATGTTGAGACGAGCATTGTGCCGACAAAACCTGCTACACCTATTGCGAGCAAAATCAGAGAAAGAGCAGAAGCTCCCACTCTGGTGACGCTTTCCAGAAAGGGGCGCACGTAGGTAAATAAAGCAAACTGTCCCATAAAGAAGAGCCCACAGGCCAGCAGTCCCGTTGGTACGATGGCGACACTGAACAGACGAAGCACAGACCCCTGTGGTTTATGTGTTTTATCGCTTTCCATCGAAGGCAGGCTGATCCATTGCCAGATGAACGCAGCTATCGCAAGGGGGACCAGACATAAAAAGGTGCCACGCCAACCGATGGTTGTCCCCAGATAGCTACCAAGCGGCGCAGCCACAACGGTGGCCAGCGCGTTGCCGCCGTTAAAAATTGCCAGTGCGCGGGGGACCTGGTGCTGCGGCACGAGCCGAATGGCGGTTGCAGCCGACATTGACCAGAATCCTCCGATGACGACGCCAATCAGAGCCCTCCCCAGCATATAAACCGGATAGTTAGGCGCTATGGTGATAACTATTCCCGATATGGCCATTAAGACCGTCAGCCCCAGCAGAAGATATTTTCGATTCAGGTCTCCGACAATACGGGAGATAGTCAGACTGGTAAGCACCGCCAGCGCGCCAGACACAGCAATTCCTTGCCCTGCCAGCCCTTCGGTAACGTGTAAATCATGGGCAATGAGCGTAAGCAGGCTGACTGGCATAAACTCAGAAGCGATCAGCACAAACACGCAAAGCGTCATGGCAAATACGCCGCTCCAGTATGCATGCGTTTTTTCGTATGATTGTTTTAGACTTATAGTGAACATTATTAGCATCCCTTAATATCGAACCAGCCAGATTCAGGCGCAGTCGGGTCAGAAGTTATTCAGGGAATAACGACATAATAGTTGGGTGAGAATAGAGGGCGATGTGGCATATTATGCATCACACCAGGCAGTTAAAAGCCACCCGTTTACGACAGGTGGCCTGGTAAACCTTTCGGGTTATCTTAAGTTTGCCTTGAAAAATTGCTCAAATTTGGCAAATGGGATCTTACCCGCAACGTTGTCATACAGATCAACATGGTTTGCCCCGGGAACAATCACTAACTCTTTCTCTTTGCTGCCGATCGCGTTAAAGGCATCTTCAGCAAAATAGCGTGAATGGGCTTTTTCGCCGGTCACGATGAGTGTAGGGATAGTAACTTCATTAGCGTAACTCAGCAGCGGCATATTCATAAATGACAGCGGCATGGTTGCATTCCAGGCACCGGTTGAGTTGACCGAACGCGCATGGAAACCACGCGGCATGCGGTAATAATCAAAGAACTCTTTCAATACCGGATTAGGATTCGTGGGCAGAGTTTCCGGTAAAATACGATCGGAAGCGGTGACGTTGCCCTTCTCATCAACGTAAATGTCATGCCCGCCTGGCGCGAAAGCGCCATTTTCCGCATCCTTCCAGCGCTGCATGTTCAGATACTGCAATACGGCACGACGATCGGCAGTGGTATAGCGGTCTTTGCCATCGCCCACGCCATGACCCATTGCACGGCTCATGTCATACATCACGCTGCTCGCCACCGCCTTGACACGCGTGTCCATCGCAGCGTCGTTTAAAGCCATGCCGCCCCATCCGCAGATACCGAGCAACCCGATACGGTTGCGATCCACCTCTTTTTGCAGGCCTAAGAAATCAACCGCCGCGCTGAAATCCTCGGTGTTGATATCCGGAGATGCGACGTTTCGCGGGTAGCCGCCGCTTTCACCCGTGTATGAAGGGTCGAAAGCCAGAGTGACAAATCCCTGTTCAGCCAGCGTCTGCGCATACAGGCCGCTGGATTGCTCTTTCACCGCCCCGAAGGGGCCACTAACAGCAATAGCGGCCAGCTTGCGATCTCCACGATCCTTCGGTATGTAGAGATCCCCGACTAAGGTGATCCCGTACCGGTTCGGAAAGGTCACCTTACGGTGATCAACTTTCGTGCTCTCAGCAAAAGTTTTATCCCATTTCTCAACCAGCGAAACGGGCGCGTTCGGATTGGTTGTATCAGCGTAACTCATATTTGTGACTCCACTTAATGATGCGCATAACAGCATGGCGGGTATCGCAGCTGTCAATTTTTGGGTGAAAGCAGTCATCAAAATCCCCTTCATAAAATGTGCCAGATACTGGTTTCATACGGCCAACGCTGCCGTGCTTTGTTGCAACGCGCATATTATAGTTAGCACTAATAGTGCTGATTAGAGGGTAAATAATGCTAAGATTAATACCATATTGTTCTGAATTGTGATGCAGCAGCAGAGGAAGAATGATGGCGAAAAGGGAAAACTATAACGATCTCTATCTGTTTATGCAGGTCGTGCGAGAAGGGAGTTTTACCGCCGCCGCACAGAGGCTTGGTCTGGCGCAGTCAGGAATTAGCCGTGCAGTGCGCGAGCTGGAAGAACGACTGGGCGTGCAGCTTCTGGTACGCACCACGCGCAAGCTATCGCTCACCCATGCTGGCGAGTTGCTCTATAAAAACGTCGAATCTGGATTTGACGCCTTAGATATGGGGCTTGCCACGCTGGCCCATTATCGCCATACACCATCGGGTACGGTCCGTATTAATGCCAGCCAGCACGCCATTGACAAAGTACTGCTGCCGAAGCTGGCGGTGTTTAAACAACGCTACCCGGATATTCGGCTGGAGCTCATCAGTGAAAGCCGGTTTGTCGATATTATTACTGAACGCTTCGATGCCGGTATACGTCTGGGCTCGGAAGTGGATAGCGGTATGGTCGCGGTGCGTATTTCGCCCGATATGGAGATGGCCGTTGTCGGCACACCCGAGCACTTTCGTCGCTACGGATTTCCGCAAACCCCCACCGATTTAGTGGGTCATCCCTGCATCGCTTACCAGTTCGGCGACGGCAGCCTGTATGCCTGGGAACTCAATCAGGACGGTAAAAAGATCACCCATCAGCCTCAGGGACAATGGGCCTTTGCTGACAGTTATATGGAAGCCAAAGCCGCGAGGCTAGGTCTGGGACTGGCTTATGTTCCGGAGGAATTGGTGTCTGATGATATAGAACAGGGGGCGCTGATCAGAGTTTTGCAATGCTACAGCCAACGCCTGGAAGGTTCATATATCTATTATCCGCACAGAAATGTGTCACCCGCTCTACGAGCGGTTATCGATACATTGAGAATTTAAGGGATGAAGATGAGATGATTCGCAGGCCTGGGTAATAGTTGGAAAACAACGTCCGTTCCTGGCACACAGCGGACATTTCAGCTTTACCCTGCCCCGGACATCTGAACTTAGCTTTGACATAGATTGTAGAGGCTAAATTGAGATGTCCATTTCTGGCAAATATAGCCATGCCCGCGCTACAGTCTCACCACTGCTTTCAAAGGATGAGACTCATAACTGCATTCGGAACTGAGTTTTTCTCAATGACCGATGTTAATCAACTCAGGCTCTTACAGGACGTGTTTGGTTCCACGCAGGCTTCGCGCCCCCAAAATTCAGTAGCCAAGGATCGACGTGCTTGTACTGGTGAGCTCATTCAGCAACATTGTGCGTCCATCAGTTGAATTCACAGCGAAAAGCAACCCTGGCAACTTTAGAGAGACTGGGATATTTTTACTTAACTCTTCTGACAAAGGTTATGGCAATGGTCTTAATCAGGACTCCTGAATTAAAAGATATACCATCTCTACAAAAGCTCTTTCTGCAATTGGGTTATCAGACAGATGTAGAACGCTTAGAAAATCATATTAACCAGAAGCATACCAGTCTTAGTATTTTGGTTGCTGAAGCAGAAAAGGAACTCTGCGGGGTTGTTGTGATGAATTTTATCACCCCTGTACATGAAAACGGTTTGTGGGCATTAATTTCAGCTCTGGTCATAGATGAATCGTCGCGAGGAACAGGTATCGGAAAGAAGCTTCTCATTGCCTCTGAGCAAATCGCACTGGATAAGGGATGTTCTCAAATTGAGCTTTCAAGCAGTGAACGTAGAATCAGAGCACACAAGTTTTATGAAAGCCACGGTTATCAGGAAGTGAGGAAGCGTTTTGTTAAGCTTCTCGCAGACATGCCCATTGTTAAATAACTCTCCAGCGAGGTTTGCATGTCGGATTCGAGTACGAGCGCAAGCTGATTATTATAACCACTTCGTAAGTTGTGCCACCTGGTGTATATCACCTGACTTGATGTACACCAGGTATTCTACAGCAGTAAATCCAGTGTCTTCAGGGTCAAGCCCCCTTCCCCATGATTGTATTTCTTTTCAATTTAATTGCATTCCTCAGTTCGAGGTTGAATTTAGCCTCATCAATAAGTTTGTCCTTAAGTTCCTGTGCAATTCGCTTTAATTCCGTAAACGCAAGCGGCTTTTGCCCATGTAAGAATTGAACACCAGAACGTTCATAATACTTATCAATATGTTTTAATCTGTATTTTGCTAACTTTCTTATTTCACCTATAGAGCCCTGTTGCCCATTGTCTATTAGTCGGTTGATTGTATACTCAACAAACTCTTTTTTATCTTTTCCGAAATAACTCAAGACCAACGGAAGTAAAAAGCTTTGCATACAGATATCATATGAAAAAACCATAGAAAAATCGGCACCTAAAAGATCACAAGCTCCATCGAAATCATTATATAAAAAGATATAACGGTAAAAATCTTTAAACCTGCTAATTATACTTGCGTCAGTAACTTTGTTTGCGCCAATATAGCAGCCATAAGGGCTTCCTTTTGCAAACTCTATATTTTCTGTTGATTTGAAACTGTCACATCCCGCGACAATGGCCAGTAGGTTATTCATTGTATGTTTGTTTATCATTAAAAATAAATCATTCATCTCCCCCCAGGAGATATACTTTTTAATTCCAGGGAGAAACATTCCTTCCTCGGGTGAACCATGACACTCAAAATGCACTATAGGAATTAACCCTTTTTTTATGACTCCTTTTTCCAGCTCTTTAAAGAAAGAATTCAGCATGGGGATATTATGTATCTTAACAAAAACAATAGGAATTGGCACTTTCAGACTTGATATGGATTTAAATAGTTTTGAGGCGGTATTACTTTTAAGCGTTATATCATCTGGTTTATTATTGATTTTGATGTCACTCGGGGAATCAAGATCCTCATCACCTAAAACATCAATGATGTATAAAATGTTGAATGCAAATTTTCTCGTCATGTTTTATATCTCTATATCCGATAGAGTTAGTGTCCAAAATGCCATGATTGCACAAAAAACTCCTTCAAATCTGGCTCCTGCCCTAAGGATATCAAAAAAAATCCTCTGTGGAATTATTTACTTCATGGATATTTGGCTGGCAGATATT
>NZ_AEJZ01000102.1:0-9851 GCF_000208525.1 Escherichia sp. TW14182 | reverse complement strand
GTTAGCTCCGATTGTATGAAGCCGCGCCATCTCTGTCCAGCAGCACGCCTTGCAGATTCCGGTTTGCCACACTTTTCATCCTTCTCCTGGTGACATAACCCACATGAATCGAAAATGTTAAAAAATTTGTTGCAAGAATGATTTAACAAACGTGCATCATGTAAGAAGATGTGAAACAAATGGCGCGATAACGCTCATTTTATGACGCGGCACACACATTTTGATTTCGATATTTCTCGTTTTTGCTCGTTAACGATAAATTCACAGGATGCCTACAAGCATCGTGAACGTCAGTGACTTTCACGCTTACAACAAACATTAACTCTTCAGGATCCGATTATGAGTCAAACATCAACCTTGAAAGGCCAGTGCATTGCCGAATTCCTAGGGACCGGGTTGTTGATTTTTTTCGGTGTGGGTTGCGTTGCAGCACTTAAAGTCGCTGGTGCGTCTTTTGGTCAGTGGGAAATCAGTGTCATTTGGGGACTAGGGGTGGCAATGGCCATCTACCTGACCGCAGGGGTTTCCGGCGCGCATCTTAATCCCGCTGTCACTATTGCGTTGTGGCTGTTTGCCTGTTTCGACAAGCGAAAAGTTATTCCTTTTATCGTTTCACAAGTTGCTGGTGCTTTCTGCGCTGCGGCATTAGTTTACGGACTTTACTACAATTTATTCCTCGACTTCGAACAGACCCATCATATTGTTCGCGGCAGCGTCGAAAGTGTTGATCTGGCGGGCACATTCTCTACTTACCCTAACCCTCATATCAATTTTGTGCAGGCTTTCGCAGTTGAAATGGTGATTACCGCTATTCTGATGGGGCTGATCCTGGCGCTCACGGACGATGGCAACGGTGTACCACGCGGCCCTTTGGCTCCCTTGCTGATTGGTCTACTGATTGCGGTCATTGGCGCATCTATGGGCCCATTGACGGGCTTTGCCATGAACCCAGCACGTGACTTCGGTCCGAAAGTCTTTGCCTGGCTGGCGGGCTGGGGCAAGGTCGCCTTTACCGGCGGCAGAGACATTCCTTACTTCCTTGTGCCGCTTTTTGGCCCTATCGTTGGCGCGATTGTAGGTGCATTTGCCTACCGCAAACTGATTGGCCGCCATTTGCCTTGCGATATCTGTGTTGTGGAAGAAAAGGAGATCACAACTCCTTCAGAACAAAAAGCTTCACTGTAATGTGACTACGGGACAATTAAACATGACTGAAAAAAAATATATCGTTGCGCTCGACCAGGGCACCACCAGCTCCCGCGCAGTCGTGATGGATCACGATGCCAACATCATTAGCGTGTCACAGCGCGAATTTGAGCAAATCTACCCAAAACCAGGCTGGGTAGAACACGACCCAATGGAAATCTGGGCCACCCAAAGCTCTACGCTGGTAGAAGTGCTGGCGAAAGCCGATATCAGTTCCGATCAAATTGCAGCTATTGGGATTACTAACCAGCGAGAAACCACTATCGTCTGGGAAAAAGAAACCGGCAAGCCTATCTATAACGCCATTGTCTGGCAGTGCCGTCGTACCGCTGAGATCTGCGAGCATCTCAAGCGCGATGGCATGGAAGAGTACATTCGTAATAACACCGGTCTGGTCATTGACCCGTACTTCTCTGGCACCAAAGTGAAGTGGATCCTCGACCATGTGGAAGGCTCCCGCGAGCGTGCGCGTCGTGGTGAACTGCTGTTTGGTACGGTTGATACCTGGCTAATCTGGAAAATGACTCAAGGTCGCGTTCACGTGACCGATTACACCAACGCGTCTCGCACCATGTTGTTCAACATCCATACTCTGGACTGGGACGACAAAATGCTCGACGCACTGGATATCCCGCGCGAGATGCTGCCTGAAGTGCGTCGCTCTTCGGAAGTGTACGGTCAGACCAACATCGGCGGTAAAGGCGGCACGCGTATTCCGATCGCCGGGATCGCGGGTGATCAGCAGGCGGCGCTATTCGGTCAGTTGTGCGTTAAAGAAGGGATGGCGAAGAATACCTATGGTACAGGCTGCTTTATGCTGATGAATACCGGTGAGAAAGCGGTGACATCAGAAAATGGCCTGCTGACCACCATCGCCTGTGGCCCGACTGGCGAAGTGAATTATGCGCTGGAAGGCGCGGTATTTATGGCGGGCGCGTCCATTCAGTGGCTGCGCGATGAAATGAAACTGATTAGCGACGCCGACGATTCCGAATACTTTGCCACCAAAGTGCAAAATACCAACGGCGTATATGTCGTTCCGGCCTTTACCGGCCTGGGCGCGCCGTACTGGGATCCGTATGCGCGCGGGGCGATTTTCGGTCTGACTCGTGGGGTGAATGCTAACCACATCATCCGCGCGACGCTGGAGTCTATTGCTTATCAGACGCGTGACGTACTGGAAGCAATGCAGGCCGACTCCGGCATTCGTCTGCACGCACTGCGCGTGGATGGCGGCGCGGTGGCGAACAATTTCCTGATGCAGTTCCAGTCTGACATCCTCGGCACGCGCGTTGAGCGCCCGGAAGTGCGCGAAGTGACCGCATTGGGTGCAGCCTATCTTGCTGGTCTGGCGGTTGGCTTCTGGCAGAACCTTGACGAGCTGCAAGAGAAAGCGGTGATTGAACGCGAGTTCCGCCCTGGCATCGAAACCACCGAGCGTAATTACCGTTACGCAGGCTGGAAAAAAGCGGTTAAACGCGCGATGGCGTGGGAAGAACACGAGGAGTGATGCCAGGCATCTGAACGATTGCCTGATGCTGATCGCCTGATGCGACGCTTACGCGTCTTATCAGGCCTACGAGCCGATGCCATTTTGTGTAGGCGGGATAAGGCGTTCACGCCGCATCCGGCATCATGCAGACTCTGAAACCGTGCGGGGGCAACCCCGCACACATCAATAATCCCTCCCTTCCCCTGTGCTACACTTCGCGCCATTCCTTACTGCTTAGAGTTTGCTATGAGACGAGAACTTGCCATCGAATTTTCCCGCGTCACCGAATCTGCGGCGCTGGCTGGCTACAAATGGTTAGGACGCGGCGATAAAAACACCGCTGACGGCGCGGCGGTAAACGCCATGCGTATTATGCTCAACCAGGTCAACATTGACGGCACCATCGTCATTGGTGAAGGCGAAATCGACGAAGCACCGATGCTCTATATTGGTGAAAAAGTCGGTACTGGTCGCGGCGATGCGGTGGATATTGCTGTTGATCCGATTGAAGGCACGCGCATGACGGCGATGGGTCAGGCTAACGCGCTGGCGGTACTGGCTGTGGGCGATAAGGGCTGCTTCCTCAATGCGCCGGATATGTATATGGAGAAGTTGATCGTCGGACCTGGTGCCAAAGGCGTCATCGACCTGAATCTGCCGCTGGCGGATAACCTGCGCAATGTTGCGGCGGCACTCGGCAAACCGTTAAGCGAACTGACGGTCACTATTCTGGCGAAACCGCGCCACGACGCGGTTATCGCAGAAATGCAGCAACTCGGCGTGCGCGTATTTGCCATTCCTGATGGCGATGTCGCAGCCTCGATTCTCACCTGTATGCCAGACAGCGAAGTTGACGTGCTGTACGGTATTGGCGGCGCGCCAGAAGGTGTGGTGTCTGCGGCGGTGATCCGCGCATTAGATGGCGACATGAATGGCCGTCTGCTGGCACGTCATGACGTCAAAGGCGACAACGAAGAGAATCGTCGCATTGGCGAGCAGGAGCTGGCGCGCTGCAAAGCAATGGGCATTGAAGCCGGTAAAGTACTGCGTCTGGGCGATATGGCGCGTAGCGATAACGTCATCTTCTCTGCCACCGGTATCACCAAAGGCGATCTGCTGGAAGGGATTAGCCGCAAAGGCAATATCGCGACAACCGAAACGCTGCTGATTCGTGGTAAGTCACGCACCATTCGCCGCATTCAGTCGATTCACTATCTGGATCGCAAAGACCCGGAAATGCAGGAGCACATTCTCTGAGTCATTTGATCGATTGAGCCTTCCAGTCCTTCGGGACTGGAATTTTTTTGTCCGGAGAACGAAGATAAGGCAAGTCAATCAAAACAGGAGAGAAACATGGCTGATTGGGTAACAGGCAAAGTCACTAAAGTGCAGAACTGGACCGACGCCCTGTTTAGTCTCACCGTTCACGCTCCGGTACTTCCATTTACCGCCGGACAATTCACCAAACTTGGCCTTGAAATTGACGGCGAACGCGTCCAGCGCGCCTACTCTTACGTTAATTCTCCCGACAATCCCGACCTGGAGTTTTATCTGGTCACCGTCCCTGATGGCAAATTAAGCCCGCGACTGGCGGCGCTAAATCCGGGTGACGAAGTGCAGGTGGTTAGCGAAGCGGCTGGCTTTTTTGTTCTGGATGAAGTACCAGATTGCGAAACGCTATGGATGCTGGCAACCGGTACAGCGATTGGCCCTTATTTGTCGATTCTGCAATTAGGCAAAGATTTAGATCGCTTCAAAAATTTGGTACTGGTTCACGCCGCGCGTTATGCCTCCGACTTAAGCTATTTGCCACTGATGCAGGAACTGGAAAAACGCTACGAAGGAAAACTGCGCATTCAGACGGTTGTCAGTCGGGAAACGGCAGCGGGCTCACTCACCGGGCGAATACCGGCGTTAATTGAAAGCGGTGAACTGGAAAACGCGGTTGGACTGCCAATGAATAAAGAAACCAGCCATGTGATGCTGTGTGGTAATCCACAGATGGTGCGCGATACGCAACAACTGCTGAAAGAGACCCGGCAGATGACGAAACATTTACGTCGCCGACCGGGTCACATGACAGCGGAGCATTACTGGTAAGCGGTTACTTGTCGATAAATGGCACGATCAAGAGATCCGCACTCAACTTATTGATCATCCCGCGATATGCCGGCATCAAACGGTTGATAAACGAGTGGTGGTGACCACAAACAAGGAGGTCACACTGCTCTTTTTGCATAATTTCCAGCAGTGTTTCCGGCATTTCTCCGCGCTCAATGCGCAGTTTCGTTTTCGGCCACTGAATATTTTTCGTCAGCTTATACAGTTTGTTATCTGACTTATCTTTCAATAGTTGAAGAATATCTTCTGTTGCGGGGAAGTAGATACCCGGATACAACTCACTTAAGCCATCATCAATATGAATTAACGTCAGATGAGCGTCATTATGTCTGGCGAGATCCAGGGCTTTGTTCACCAGTAGGGCATCTTCTTCATTCCCGGAAATTGCCACGCCAATGTGTTTATAAGCCATGTTTAACTCCATTAACCAAGTGAACGCAGTGATAACTCAAAAATAATCATCTCGGCCTGGCATGAGAAGGTGAAAGCTGCATCAAGCTCGACTTGCCCCTCCAGATCTTTAATCTTATAGGCCACGCTGGCGCCTTCATCCGCAGAGGATGCAGTGGCTGCAAGCTCTTTCAGTTTGGTCATAAAGGACTCTGCTTCTTCGCGGGTAGCAAAAAAGCGCGAAAGTTTGCTTGTACAGTTGTCGTTATCAATCACCGTACCGATATCAATCGCACATCCTTTAGTACTGCATTTATCTACGACATCTTTCATAGGGCACCTCTGTATATTCGCCTCTCTGTCGATTGCCACTTAAGAATAATGCGCCGTTAAGGGAAGAACAAACAAGTAATGATCTTATGGATTACCATTTTTTTTGATATTGATTAAGGTAAGGAAATGAGGGAGATTTTCCGGGTATCGTCATTTGCAATATGGAAATAACGATCCCGGATAAAAATAGCAATAAGAGATATATTGCGGATTAATGGCTTGATTTATTCTCAGACTTATACTTTACGTCCAGGGTATCTTTACCAAATTTATTTGCGCCCTGGGTGCCGACAAATGCGCCAAGATCGATAAGCATCATCACCAGAATCAACGTCGGAATAAACCGCCCCACCGCCCATTGCCACACGCCCGGTAAAATCGCCCAGTTACCCGCCAGAAGCATCCACGCTACAATCATCAGAAATGCCCATGCGCCAGAACGCCCACGATCGTGCAGTCGTTTCACCGTCACTGCCGCTGTCGGCCATAACAGGCACACAAGGCAAAACGCGGCGGTCTGGATATCGAGTAATTTTTTAGCCGCCAGTGAGAAAAGCACCAACATGCCAACGATCCAGAGGCCAATCCAAATCCAGAAATCGCGGCGTCCAATACGCCCTTTAAATGAGAATAACCATTGCTGTATGGTCATGTAAGTTCCTTGATGGTTGTCTTTTCCAGGATTCTACCCTTTTGACAAGGGCGACAGATATCGTTTTAATCGAACCCAGTCATAACAAAAGGTACTGCCGATGAAGTCAGGGTGTTCAGTGTTTTTTCTCTTATCTACCGTGTTATCCGTTAGTGCAACGGTGCACGCACAATCGCCTGGCACGGCAACGACAGCGCCCTACCTGCTGGCTGGCGCCCCCACTTTCGATCTCTCCATCAGCCAGTTTCGAGAAGACTTTAACAGCCAGAACCCCAATCTGCCACTGAACGAATTTCGTGCCATCGACAGCAGCCCCGACAAAGCCAACCTGACTCGCGCCGCCAGTAAAATTAACGAGAACTTGTATGCTTCCACGGCGCTTGAGCGCGGCACCTTAAAAATCAAAAGCATTCAAATTACCTGGCTGCCAATCCAGGGGCCAGAGCAAAAAGCCGCTAAAGCGAAAGCCCAGGAATACATGGCAGCAATGATCCGCACACTCACCCCGCTGATGACCAAAACACAAAGTCAGAAAAAGCTGCAGTCACTCCTTACGGCGGGGAAAAACAAACGTTACTACACTGAGACAGAAGGCGCGTTGCGCTATGTTGTCGCGGACAACGGCGAAAAGGGGCTGACCTTCGCTGTTGAACCGATTAAGCTGGCGCTATCTGAAACGCTGGAAGGGTTGAATAAATGACAAAAAGCAAAGCCTTTGCGCCGATGAATCTCTATACTGTTTCACAGACCTGCTGCCCTGCGGGGCGGCCATCTTCCTTTATTCGCTTATAAGCGTGGAGAATTAAAATGCGACATCCTTTAGTGATGGGTAACTGGAAACTGAACGGCAGCCGCCACATGGTTCACGAGCTGGTTTCTAACCTGCGTAAAGAGCTGGCAGGTGTTGCTGGCTGTGCGGTTGCAATCGCACCACCGGAAATGTACATCGATATGGCGAAGCGTGAAGCTGAAGGCAGCCACATCATGCTGGGTGCGCAGAACGTGGATCTGAACCTGTCCGGCGCATTCACCGGTGAAACCTCTGCTGCTATGCTGAAAGACATCGGCGCACAGTACATCATCATCGGTCACTCTGAACGTCGTACTTACCACAAAGAGTCTGACGAACTGATCGCGAAAAAATTCGCTGTGCTGAAAGAGCAGGGTCTGACTCCGGTTCTGTGCATCGGCGAAACTGAAGCTGAGAACGAAGCGGGCAAAACTGAAGAAGTTTGCGCACGTCAGATCGACGCAGTGCTGAAAACTCAGGGTGCGGCAGCATTCGAAGGCGCAGTTATCGCTTACGAACCAGTATGGGCAATCGGTACTGGCAAATCTGCAACTCCGGCGCAGGCGCAGGCTGTTCACAAATTCATCCGCGATCACATCGCTAAAGTTGACGCTAACATCGCTGAACAAGTGATCATCCAGTACGGCGGTTCTGTAAACGCGTCTAACGCTGCTGAACTATTCGCTCAGCCGGACATCGACGGCGCGCTGGTTGGCGGTGCTTCTCTGAAAGCTGACGCCTTCGCAGTGATCGTTAAAGCTGCAGAAGCGGCTAAACAGGCTTAAGTCTGACAGGTGCCGGATTTCACATCCGGCACTTAACTTTTCTTAACTGCTTGCCTTAACGCAAAATCTCACACTGATGATCCTGAATCTCCTCGGCTGAAGCACGATTCAGCGTCAGCAGATTACGCTGTGTCGCCAGTAATACAAACGAGTTGTCACTCTGCCGTACCATCGCCAGCCCGTAACTTCCCATATGTTCCCGCGCTCCTGGCACTTCTTCCGCCAGCATCATAAACGGACTACGTTGCACCAGTTCGCTTTCCGTTACCCGGCGCGCCAGATATTCATGCCCTTGTAATCCGCCCGGCAGCGGCAACCAGCGGCTGCTGATGTTCGCCAGGTTATTATCCAGTTGTTCGCGCACATCAGGACGGATGCAAGAGATATGAATATGAAAATGGTTTTGCGTGCGTCCCGTTCGGGAGTTAATCGCCAACGAGACCGCGCGATCGGGAACCGGCTGACCATATTTTTTACTCATAAAATCACGCGCCTGCCAGGCCAGCCAAAAGAAGTTCGGCGTTGCAGGATCGGTCAGCAAAGGACTTTCAGTGCCGTTAATACGATACGTTGGCATCAACAGATATTGCAGTGGTCCGTTAATGTCTTTTAAAACCACATATCCGGCATCGGGTTTGACTTCCACACATGGCGAAGGATTTTGGTTTTGCTGCTGGTTGGGCAAACATTGCTCAAGGACAATCTTACGTAACACATCCGAATCACCGGTAAATTTCCAGTAGCCGATACCCGCAGCAACGGCGATAACTATCATCACCAAAATGAGAATAACCGTTTTTTTCATCGTTTTTTCCCTGTACCTCAAAGAGATGCAAGGGTAACGCAAAATCGCGACAAATAAAAAACCCGGTCGCGAGATGCCACCGGGTCTGGTTATCGTCAACAAAATTAACGTTTGCTGATTTGGTCAAACGTACCGCCGTTAGAGAAATGCTCTTTTTGCGCTTTCGTCCAGCCGCCGAACTCTTCATCAATGGTGAATAACTTCAGCTTCGGAAAAGCATTTTCATACTTTTTCGCCACGTCAGGATCGCGCGGACGGTAATAGTTTTTGGCTGCAATCTCCTGACCTTCTGGCGAGTAGAGATATTTCAGATAGGCTTCTGCCACCTCTTTGGTGCCTTTTTTCTCCACCACTTTATCGACAACCGATACCGTCGGCTCCGCGAGAATAGACTCACTCGGCGTGACGATTTCGAACTTATCTTTCCCCAGTTCATTCGTTGCCAGCAGTGCTTCGTTTTCCCAGGCGATCAGCACGTCACCAATCCCGCGCTCGACGAAAGTATTTGTTGAACCACGCGCACCGGAGTCCAGCACTTCCACGTTTTTATACAATGACTGCACAAAATCCTGCGCCTTTGCCTGATCGTTATTGTTGTGGTGCAGGGCATATCCCCACGCCGCCAGGTAGTTCCAGCGTGCACCGCCAGAGCTTTTCGGGTTAGGCGTGATCACCGAAACACCCGGTTTAACCAGGTCGTTCCAGTCATGGATTTGCTTCGGATTGCCCTTACGAACCAGGAAGACAATGGTGGAGGTATACGGCGCGGAGTTATCCGGCAGACGTTTGATCCACTCTTTATCAATTCGACCACGTTCAGCAATCGCATCTACGTCGTAAGCCAGCGCCAGCGTAACAACGTCAGCTTCTATCCCGTTGATTACCGATGTTGCCTGTTTCCCTGAACCACCGTGCGACTGACGAATCACCACGTTATCGCCGGTTTGCTGTTTCCAGTGGGCACTGAAGGCTTTGTTGTATTGTTCGTATAACTCGCGCGTTGGATCATACGAAACGTTAAGTAACTGAATATCCTTTGCCATCACGCTGGTCGCTGCCAGCAAAAATGTTAATCCTACGCCCCACTTGTTCATCGCCCGGCTCTCTTATGTTGTGTTGTGATAAGCAAAGCGTGCCAGAAGGTGAACCAAACATTAAAGAATAAAAAAAGATTGGCTATAACTTGTGGGTATATGTTGGGGAGTTAAAAAGGCGGAAGAAATCCGCCTCATATTGCTGACAAAGTTCGCTTTGTTCATGCCGGATGCGGCGTGAAC
>NZ_AEJZ01000103.1:0-903 GCF_000208525.1 Escherichia sp. TW14182 | reverse complement strand
ATCATCAAAAGTCATGTGATTATCTATAAACTCAACTCTCACGCCCTTTGTAGTCAGTTCATCCAGTATCCCCAGAAGGTCACGGGTATTACGTGCCAGACGGTCAACGCTTTTAACTCGAACTATGTCACCTGAGCGAACTTTACTCATTAACTCTTTTAAAGCTGGCCTGTCTGCATTCTTACCGCTGGCCTTATCAATCAAAATCTCATCAACCAGTGTTTTTAACGCTTCAATCTGGCGTGATTCATTCTGATCTTTGCTGCTTACTCGTACATACCCGAAAGTTCCCATAGTCCCCCCAAAAAGTCTCATATCAATGACATCAATGATACAGTATCAAATAAGTTAAAACAAAGAAATTTTGATACCCAGCTCCAACATCAACGACACGTATCAATTGAGTCTACTCAAAGGAGACCACGGAATCCCTCACCGATATTTCGATTTTAGGGCTACTCGATGCTTGCTAGCGTGACCGATATTAGACCATGCAGCTCATGCGCTATGGTTGATAACATGATGAAGTGTTCAGGAGGAAAGCAGGTAATTACTAAACTTTCCCCCCAAAGTAGTTAATCGAATAAATCGAATAGATCGCTCAAGGGTGCTAGCGTGACGTAAATATAACCATCATCCCGTTCTTCAATGACAATAGGCATATCTGCACCATTGGATAATACAGCCTTAGCGCGGTAATGCTGATCAGTGATTTCTTTAATATCTTCAACAACAAGACATGTCACATTACTTCCCTTATCTTTCAATATTGAAGTTGTAACCTCGCACGCTGTGCTTTTAAGAGCGTCGTTATCAGCTAAAACAGCAGTGGTAAAGCAAACACCCAACAGAATTACAATGTAAACGAAAGACCATACCAATCGTCGACTCAATTTCGCTCCC
>NZ_AEJZ01000104.1:0-7788 GCF_000208525.1 Escherichia sp. TW14182 | reverse complement strand
AATCATCACCACCAATAAAGTCTTCACCAATGATAAACGCTTGCGCCAGGCCATCCGGGCTCGGTTGTACTCTATACTGTAGATTAAGCCCCCACTGGCTCCCGTCCCCCAACAATTGTTGGAAACGCGGCGTATCCTGCGGAGTACTGATAATAAGAATATCGCGAATACCCGCCAACATAAGTGTTGAAAGCGGATAATAAATCATCGGTTTATCATAAATCGGCAGCAGTTGTTTACTTACTGCCATCGTCACAGGATAAAGACGAGTGCCGGAACCACCAGCCAGAATAATACCTTTACGCGTTTTCATTTCACCATTCCTTTTAATTCATCCCGCTCTGGCATCATGATGCGAGATGCAAAAATTTGTTAAATTGCCGTAGTCGTAAATAATTCGTTGAGCATACGTTTCACGCCCACCTGCCAGTCAGGCAAGACAAGCGCAAAGTTCTGCTGAAACTTTTCTGTATTGAGGCGAGAGTTATGGGGACGACGGGCTGGTGTGGGATAGGCCGTTGTTGGCACGGCGTTGAGTTTGTTAAGAGCAAGGCTGATCCCTGCTTTGCGCGCTTCTTCAAATACCAGAGCGGCATAATCGTGCCAGGTTGTTGTACCGCCAGCAACCAGATGGTACAAACCAGCAACTTCTGGTTTGTTTACTGCTACGCGAATGGCATGAGCGGTGCAATCAGCCAGTAATTCAGCACCCGTTGGTGCGCCGAATTGATCGTTTATTACAGCCAACTCTTCGCGTTCTTTTGCCAGACGCAACATCGTTTTGGCAAAGTTATTTCCTTTACCAGCGTATACCCAGCTGGTACGGAAAATAAGATGCTTTGCGCAATGTTCTTGTAACGCTTTTTCCCCAGCTAGCTTGGTTTCACCATAGACATTTAGCGGTGCTGTTGCATCAGTCTCCAGCCATGGCATGTCACCAGTTCCCGGGAAGACGTAGTCAGTTGAGTAATGAATTACCCAGGCTCCGACTTCATTAGCGGCTTTTGCAATCGCTTCGACGCTTGTCGCGTTAAGTAATTGTGCGAAATCCGGTTCTGATTCCGCTTTGTCTACTGCAGTGTGAGCAGCCGCATTAACAATAACATCAGGGCGAATTTTTTTGACAGTTTCAGCCACACCTTCGGGGTTGCTGAAATCGCCACAATAATCAGTGGAGTGAACATCAAGAGCAATCAGATTACCTAGCGGTGCCAGAGCACGTTGCAGTTCCCAACCCACCTGCCCTGTTTTGCCGAAAAGCAGGATATTCATTACTGGCGGCCCTCATAGTTTTGTTCAATCCACGACTGATAAGCACCGCTTTTCACATTCTCAACCCAATTTGTATTAGCCAGATACCATTCCACCGTTTTACGAATACCGCTCTCAAACGTTTCTTGCGGTTTCCAGCCCAATTCGCGGCTAATTTTATCGGCATCAATTGCATAACGGCGATCATGCCCTGGGCGATCGGCAACATAAGTAATTTGCTCACGATAAGATTTCTCTTTCGGTACAATCTCATCCAGCAAATCACAAATTGTGAGCACTACATCGATGTTTTTCTTTTCGTTGTGTCCACCAATGTTATACGTTTCACCCGCTTTACCTTCGGTTACGACGGTATATAACGCACGAGCATGATCCTCTACATACAACCAGTCGCGAATTTGATCCCCTTTGCCATAAATAGGTAATGCCTTACCTTCCAGAGCATTCAGAATAACCAATGGAATAAGTTTTTCCGGGAAATGATAAGGACCATAATTGTTAGAGCAATTAGTCACAATGGTCGGTAAACCATAAGTCCGCTTCCATGCGCGTACCAAATGATCGCTGGAAGCTTTAGACGCAGAATACGGGCTACTTGGCGCGTAGGCTGTCGTTTCCGTAAATAGCGGTAACGCTTCGTTATTATTTACTTCATCCGGATGGGGTAAATCGCCATACACTTCATCAGTAGAAATATGATGAAAGCGGAAACTTTTTTTCTTTTCATCATTCAGAGCAGACCAGTAATTGCGCGCTGCTTCTAAAAGAACATAAGTACCCACAATATTGGTTTCAATAAATGCCGCAGGGCCAGTTATTGAACGGTCAACGTGGCTCTCTGCCGCCAGGTGCATCACCGCGTCTGGCTGGTGCTGTGCGAAAATACGCGCCATAGCTACGGCATCGCAGATATCTGCATGCTCAAATGCATAACGTTCAGAATCAGAAACTTCAGCGAGTGATTCCAGGTTTCCGGCGTAAGTCAATTTATCGACATTAACAACACTGTCCTGCGTATTATTTATAATGTGACGAACTACAGCAGAGCCAATAAACCCTGCGCCACCAGTTACAAGTATCTTCACTTTTTTATTCCATATAGCTATAGAGCATGCTGTGAAATAGACTGCTCCAGAATTGATTAATAGAGGCATTAATGCACGCTACCGCCCCTGGCTTAACAGCTACCAGAGCACTGCGTGCATGACTACGATGTGACGAGCGTTACTCACTCGCGCAAAATCCGAAAAATTCAAACGCTAATTGTCTTACCAAACAGCCGTAGAAACAAGGAAAATCCTGGAAAAATTTGAATAATATGAAGCAAGTAACTCCTTGTTTTTATACGCTTTATAAAAAACAACGGCAGGAAAATTCAATGCGCAAAACTTATGCTATGAATCTTCACTGCCGTTTTTAATTTCTTACTGACCGACACTTCCTGTCAGATTTTCGTTATTCGCTTAACAGCTTCTCAATACCTTTACGGAACTTCGCCCCTTCTTTCAGGTTGCGTAGTCCATACTTCACAAACGCCTGCATATAACCCATTTTTTTACCACAGTCGTAGCTGTCACCAGTCATCAGCATTGCGTCAACGGACTGTTTTTTCGCCAGCTCAGCAATGGCATCAGTCAGCTGAATTCGTCCCCATGCACCAGGCTGAGTACGTTCCAGTTCCGGCCAAATATCGGCAGAAAGCACATAACGACCTACGGCCATAATGTCTGAGTCCAGCGTCTGCGGCTGATCGGGTTTTTCGATAAATTCAACGATGCGGCTGACTTTACCTTCGCGATCCAACGGCTCTTTAGTCTGGATGACGGAGTATTCAGAGAGGTCACCCGGCATACGTTTTGCCAATACCTGACTGCGACCAGTTTCATTGAAGCGCGCAATCATTGCTGCAAGGTTGTAACGTAACGGATCGGCGCTGGCATCATCAATAACCACATCGGGTAGTACGACGACAAATGGATTATCACCAATAGCCGGCCGGGCACACAAAATGGAGTGGCCTAAACCTAATGGTTCGCCCTGACGCACGTTCATAATGGTCACACCCGGTGGGCAGATGGACTGCACTTCTGCCAGCAGCTGTCGCTTCACGCGCAGCTCAAGGAGAGATTCTAATTCATAAGAGGTGTCGAAGTGGTTTTCGACCGCGTTTTTAGACGCATGAGTTACCAGGAGGATTTCTTTGATTCCTGCAGCCACAATCTCGTCAACAATGTACTGAATCATTGGCTTATCGACGATGGGTAGCATCTCTTTAGGAATCGCCTTAGTGGCAGGCAACATATGCATCCCAAGACCCGCTACAGGAATAACTGCTTTTAAATTCGTCATTATTTCATCCACCTGTAAAATGGTTGCTGAATTATAGCTTGTTCGATTTTTTTCGCCAGCATCAATTACCCTGAATTGATTACTGATTTCCTTCCGATGTTACGCCGCTTTGTCCAGGATTGCAGTAGCGTTATTCTTAAGTATGGTGCCATTTTTCCAGGAATGGTCGCAAATCTATCGTTCCCGTTTCGGTAGCCTGAAGTTTATCTTTTCCACATTAACGATATGGTGATTAATCCTGTCGATATCGACAGAGCTTTGTCCTTTTTCATTCACCACATGAACATTTACCAGTGACAGTAGCGTCTCGTTCTTTGCCATAAATGTCCCACGGACATCCTTACGCAAGTCAAAGTTCATGGTCAATGCCGGGCCAACCGAAGATTCTTGCATCACATTGATATTACGCATAAAAAGGTGCTGCGGTTTGTTGTGTAGCTCCAGAGAAGCACGTTTCATCTCAATATTGGTCAGTGCAACAAAGGAGACAGCGTTACCTGCTGAAATTTGTATCCCGCGCAATTTCCTGGCAAGGTCAGTATTATCAAGGTGAATATTATTCAGTCTGAAGTTTTGCGGTATGGAGAGATACCTGCCTTTAATGACGCCGTAGCCGATTAACATCCCGGCACTATTAACCATTTCTATATTGTCAATAACAAAGTTATCACATCCATATATCGCTACAGTGGCGTTATCAATACCGGCTTTCTTGCTGAAATCAGGCGTAATATTGCGCGCTTTGATATTACGGATAATGAAATGTTTACCATTTTCAACATGAATCAGCTGTCGACAATCCGATCCTGTAATATTCGCCACGACAAAGTTTTTCACCGCCTGGTCTTCTGGATAGTTATTATCGTAGGTACTTCCCGCAAGGCCTATGCCGATGCCCCAGTTGATTTTGCCATTAGTACAGTTGATACGTTCTATTACGTGGTCGGAAATTAAAATATCGCGGTCGTTGATTGCCACGTTCCATTCGATGGCGTCGCCCTGTAAGTCGCTGAACTTACAATTGGTGATGTTGGCACCGATAATCTGGTTATGAAATCCCTGGCGTAAGATGGCGTAATTAGCATGGCTCACGGTCAGGTTATCGATGGTCAGGTTGCGCATAACCCGTTTATTTTTGCCGCCGATATAAATCTGCGTTACCGGGCCAAATCCGCTCATCGCCAGCCCTTTGATGGTGCAGTCAGAGCCACGCACATCCAGTGTGATGTTATGCATACTGCCGCCCTCCTCCCCTGTCACCTGGCTGCCGTCCTGTAAGACAAATCGCCCTCTGCCGTTGCCGCGCAGGCTACCGAGAATGTGTAAGGTTTTGCCAGGAGGGATGAAGATGCCGGTGTTGATGTTGTCGCAAACAAATCCGGCAGGCACGATGACCGTTTGCCCTTCGCTAAAGGCTTGTTTAAATGAGGCGATCCAGTCGTGTGGATTGTAGTCGTTGATATTTACGCTTTGTCGGGCGGGAAGTGCACGGGCGAAAGGGGTATGGAGGCAGGCAAGCGCGGAGCTTGCCGTCAGGAAGGTGCGTCGGGAGATTGTTTTAAATGACATGCGTTCTCCTCTATAAAGCTTGCAGCAAGCTGGCTAACTCTCGATTGATCACCTGCTGGTTAAAATCATTTTCGACTTTTTCGCGAGCACGTTTGACAACCGGAGCCAGTTCGTCGGTATCCAGTTGGCTAAACGCCGCCAGCCGTTGCGCCAGTGCGCGAGCATCGTTCTCAGGCACCAGCCAACCCGATTTATCGGCCTCCACCAGTTCCGGAATGCCGCTATGCAGAGTAGAAACGACCGGAATACCGACCGCCATCGCTTCCATTAGTGCCACCGGAATACCTTCCATATCACCATCCGCGCCCGTTACCGATGGCAACAGGAAGACATCCGCGTCATCGAGCATCTCTTTCACTTCATGGCTCGGTTTAAAGCCAGGCATCTCTACCACATCTTCCAGTTGATATTGTTCGATGAGCGTGCGCAGGCGTCGTTCCCACGGGCCAATGCCGAGAATGCGATAGCGAAATGCCACGCCCTGCTCTTTCAACTGCCGGCAGGCTTCAATCGCCACATGCAGGCCTTTTTTCTCGGTTAAACGTGCGACGGAGATGATTTCCAGCGGCGTTGAGGGCGCTTTCACCGGACGCGGGCTAAAACGCGTCATGTCCACGCCCATGCGCGATACGGCAATTTTTTCCCTCGGGCAGCCCATTTTTTGCAGCCTTCCGGCCCACAGATCGCTTATTGGTAACATCAGGTCGCCACGGCGAAACAGTTGTTGATATTCGGGAGTGTAGTGGTTGAGCACTTCCCGACTGGAGATATCAATACCGTGAAAGATAGTGGCAATTTTGCCGCGAATGACCCCCAGTTCGCGTAGTTTTGCTGCGGTTACCCCCGCAGGGCCAAAATGAGCGATGAACACATCGGCATGAAACGGTGTTGCGACCTGGCCGCAAATGGCAGACAAAATCAGGTTCCGCGACTCGGCACCATAGCGTTTGAGGTTAAGCGCCTGCCAGGTATTTTTACGATGAATGCCGCGTAAGGTCTGGCTGGCACGGTGGCGCAGTTTCGCTACTTTGCCTTGTGGTTCGTCCTGCAACCAGCGGGTTCTGGCGGCAAGGTTATATTTCGTCCATGCCGCGTGGGTATTCTGGGTGTCACCTTTTTGTAGCGCGACAATCTCCACCTCAAAGCCCATATCAATAAACGCGGTAATTTGGTTGAGGACGAAGGTTTCCGACGACAGCGGAAATTTCAGTAAAAAGAAGCCGACCTTCATTTCACCTCCCCGATGCGTTCCAGCACTGACTGCACCATCTGCATTCCCGTCTGACGTTCGCGACTGACGGCTTCGTTAAGTCGTGCGTTCAGCGCCGGAAGCTGGCCTAAGGTATCCGCAACCATCGCTTGCAGGCTGCCGTCTAATAAATGACGGATATCAATTGCCATCTCTGGCAGTCCCAACTGCTGCATAATCCCGGCGGATTTATGTTCGTAGTTGATGGCAATTGCCGGAGTGGCAAAGTTCATCGAGATAATGGCAGAGTGCAGGCGCGTACCGACGGTGAGTTCACAGGCTCCCAGAATTTTGCCCATTTCCAGATCGTTAAGTTCATCCATCACTACGTGGTAACGGGCAGGATCGCTGATGTGCTGGCGCAGATTGAGCGCCACCATACGGTCGTCTTTGTTATAGCTATCGATGCCCGTGCAGGTGGAGAGCGCAATCACCTGATAGCCTTCGTCGAGAATGCGATTGACCACCCCGGCAAAGGCTTTTTCATACGCTTGTTGAGTGGTGCCGAGACGTTTGTCGAACGGTGCCAGTTCGCGCAGGGTAATTGCCACCGCTTTCTGTTGTGCGGCAACGTCCAGCCAGTGTTGGACGGCATAGCTGGCGGTGAAATCTTCGGTGTGGTGATCGACCAGCCACGCGGTATCAACGCCATGTTCCACTTTTACGGTAGTGATATTACTGCGTTTCATCAAATCAAGGCTGACCGATTCGCGCAGGATCAGCGCGTCGCAGTGACCAAAAACGTAGTTCGCCAGTTGGTTAAATTGCTCATTCTGGAAGGGGCCAACACTGTGACCAATCATAAACAGCGGCTTTTTCGCCATAAATGTGCAAAGCGCGTGCTCAAACTGCGGCACGCCATAGAGATCGACAAAAAACGATCCGCCGACCTGAATAATGGCGTCGTAACCTGACAGCAGGCGCACGAAGTCAGTGAATCCCTGGGCGATGGCGATATTACGCAACTTGCCAGTGTCGGTGACGCGTGAGAGCAATACCTGATGCTGGTAGCGGCGACGGAGGACTTTTTTAACGCGCCCGACAACGCCCGCTGCGCTGTTGTGTTGTTTCATTTGCAGGAACAGCGGATCGCCCATTACCGGGCGGTTGAGCAGCCAGGAAGAACTGACCGGATAGCGGCTCATGACGTCCACTTCGGCATGTGGATTGAGGATATTGATGGCATCAAGTAAGCCGCGCAGGATGGCGCTGTCGCCACGATTGCCGCAAGTGTGGTTGCCCAGAATAAGTAATTTCATTTTTTCCTCATAAATTTGATGCCAGGTGAGGCTGTATTTGTTGTTTTCATTACTGCTTTTTGCCTGATGCGACGCTAACGCGTCTTATCA
>NZ_AEJZ01000105.1:0-4954 GCF_000208525.1 Escherichia sp. TW14182 | reverse complement strand
CCGAGGTTTTCAACAGCCTCATCCTTGTCTTCCACATCCGAAAGATTCTTTTTTCGTTGCAGATAGCGTCTGTCTCCGATTTCCTGAGTAATAATGGCCCTGTCCGGATCAACTTCCAGCACCACGTTTTGTGCGTGCGTCAGCCCAAGAACCAGCGTCAGAATAACTTCCTTGATAACGGAGTCCGTCTGGTCTGGTAAAAAGGTGTCGGGATAACGTCCGTACGCGATAAGCGTACCTCTGTCGCTGATCATCCCCAGTTCACGAAGGGTTTTACCGGGGTATGATTTACAGTCAATCACAATATCCCCGCTGATGAAGCCCTCCTCCACCGCACCGTCGGAAAAGGGTTCCTGCCCGAATTCGCCGTACAACGATGTCATTGCTGCCATTTCATCCGGCGTGGAGGGCAATGCCCGCCCGCCCCCGTCACCAAGCAGAACATGCCGGACGGTCACGGTTTGCCCGTTCTGATATGCTGCTTCAATTTCTGCAGCGCCGGACGTTGTCAGAATCAGTCCATTCATACACCTGCCTCACTCTGCCCGCCTGTGGGCACTGTCTTTGTTGTCACACCGGTACTTCTGATTTTTTCTGTCGCCATCACATAGCCGTAACCAAATCCACGCCCTGTGCTGTTCCCGTAAACGTGAATACTGAACCAGCTGCGCAGATTTTTGGCACGGAGCACCGCATGCTTCAGATCCTGATGATCATTCATCAGCACCGGTAAATCCTTCTGCTCCACGTTCAGACGAAAGGTATACGGCTCCCCGGGTGGGGTCTGCTCATACCACTCAACAATCTGCGACCGGAAGGGACTGTCAGCCAGCGATGCCATCAGCGCCGCTTTAGTCCCTCTGTGGCGGTGGATGTAAGCAGCACGTTTTATCGCAGACCTTTTTTCCGTCTCCGTCCAGTGTTCATTCCAGGTATCCACCGCCATTTCCCAGGCCAGCCATGGCAGCAATTCAGCAGGACATAAATCGGGATTTTTCACATAGCGGATCAGGCAGACCGCTATGTCTGACAGCATATCTCCGGCGACACAGTCCACCACCCGCTCTGCCCGGCTGGCACTGACCGGCAGTATGCTCCTGATATCGTCATTCATCCGTTGTCTCCACCTTATTCAGCGTTACCTTACGGCACCACGGTGCCTGCCCCATCGCAGGAACGATATCACTGCCCGGAGAGGTCAGATTCACCGTAATCACCCCGGTCTGGTGAAGGGCACCATCCATGCCAGAACGGGATGCCACCGAGCCAATCCGGTGGACGCTGTCAGTGTATGACTGCAGCGCCTTGCGGGCATTTGCCATAACCAGTTCACCATCCAGTCCGTAGGGAATATGAATATCCGCCACCACATCGTAGGGAATAATTTCTGCCGTCCGGACACTGACAAAATCCGTCAGGGGACGGGTTTCATCATCACAGACTGATGCTGCCACCTTATCCAGCAGGGGTTGTGATGCAGTGCCATTTCCGGACCGGGATAACACATAAAGAAAAACACGCCCTTCCTGTGAATGCGTTTCCGGCCCGTAAGCCTTCACATCCAGCACATCAGGATCAGCACTTTGCGCAAAATAGTGGTACGCATTTTTCGCGCCGGCGGTGCTCAGCCGTGCCCATGACAACTGGATACGTTCGCGAAAAGCGTCATCATCTTCATACACCGCAGGCGTGGGCGGAATGGTGCTGTCATCTGCCGGGGTAATCACCAGACGCTGCACCTGAAAATTCGCACCAATCTGATCCAGGTCGTTCCTCCGGGCACTCGCAAGCAATACACCCCGGACAGCATCATTGACCTGCTGGCGCATCAGCGCCACCCGGAAAGCCAGCGCCTCTGCCCATTTATACGCGGGATCAGATTCCACCAGAGCCGAAAACAACGTATCCAGCTCCTGATACTTCGCCACTATCTGAGTGACCAGCACAGCGGTGTCCGGCACCTCCACCGCATCCGGTACCGGTATCGCGGACAGATCAATAATTGCCTGAGACGTTGCCAATTTTTATCTCCTCGAGTCGAATCGTTTCCTGAGTTTCGTTATTCACCCCGACAAGCGTCAGCCACGCGCTTCCTTCTCCTGTCCACGTCACTTCCACCCGCCGGAGAGTCAGGCGGGGTTCCCAGCGTTCAAGGGCGGTTACCGTTTCGCGAACAATTCTCACCCGCGTGAAATCATCCTGTGGGTTATCAAGCAGACTGAAAAGTCTGCTGCCGTATTCCCTGAGCAGGACCCGGCTGCCGACCGGTGTTGACAAAATATCAGTGACGGACTGGCGCAGATGTTCGTTACCGTGCAGATATCTGCCGGTGGCTGAATCAATACCAATCATGTTGTTTATTCCGGAAAAAGAACTGAAAGGAGATTACATTTGCTGACCAGGCTGTCCGGTGCTGCCACCACTGTCGCCCCGGTGATTGTGACCGTTATAGACAATTCTGATTTGACTCATCGTTCCGTGATAATCAGAAACCTCACCACCGACCATCAGATCCGCCTTAACCACCGCCTCAGCATTCATGGTTGCTTTACCCTGTACGGTCAGGGTATCTGTGATTTCTACCGGACCGTTCAGGGTTCCCCTGCCGGTAATTTTATAGCTGCCGCCTTCAGCCAGCGTGATGGACAGGGCATTAGCCTGACGGTCGTAACGGATTTCCGTTCCGGTATCAAACAAAATAACATGTTCGTATTCACTGCCCTCAGGGACAGGAATGGCGTCAATATTGGCCCCCGGATACACCCGACCGTTACGCAAATCGCCCGCCTCCGATATCACTGTAACGGCATCTCCGGGAGCCGGGTAATTACTGACCTGCATGTAGCGCCCGGACTGTACCTGAATCCAGGGCAACGGAGGCGAAAGCACATCCCCGATATCCACCCGAACCATCACCGGGCTACCCGGGATCACCTCGTCCACCACGCCGCGACGGACCATGTCCGCCACCCTGCGGCGTAACTCTGCCACTTCATCTGCCAGACTCATCACCGGTGCCCTCTGTTTTCCAGATAAGACGATAATCCCGCTCATGTTTCTTGCCGGTTTCCGGAGCTTTCCCCAGCCAGACTTCCTGTAACGGCGCACCAGCCGGAACCTCGAACGGATCTTCTCCGACAGGAATATCCTGTTCAAAAGAAACGCGGAAAACGATGTAGTCATCCAGAAGCCGGTCGAAGGTATCCACCTCAGCATCAATAAAAACAGCCGGATCAACGTTATCCAGCCCGAACGTGGCCCCCTCAATCCAGTCAGATAAATCCATCGCCAGACAACGGGCAAAAATCTGCGGTTTTGGCACGTTTTCCGTCTTCCCGGCCCGGTCTGTCACCACAAACAGATCACATTTCAGCGTGACCCGCGTCTGCCCGTCGGCAAACTGAGCCTTGTCCCAGCCCGGTACATCCACAAACACGGCAGGCGTCACCAGTTGTGTCACTTTTTCCGGATACTCATCGGCATCTTCCACCCAGGGAATTTGTTTCAGACTGTCAATCACCGCCTGATGCCAGGCGCCCATCATCAATGGCTCCATCACTCCAGCCCCTTAAATACCCGGAATTTCAGTTCATGCTCAAAATTTTTCAGGATCAGTGCTTCCGCATCCGGAAAAACAAAATCCTCTATACGGTTCAGCATGGCTTCATAAATATCAATTTCCGCTTCACGCACCCTCCGTCGTCCGGATGCCTGTCGGATCAGTATCGTTTTCCTTTTTGATATACGTCCGTTACGATTTTCCGCTTCGAACTGGTTGATAAAGGCATCATCCGTTGACCAGGTGGTGACAGGCAGGGATTCCCCGGCAGGTTTAAAACTGATCTCCCGAGCCTTCCTGCGGCTGGAAGCTGGTGCAAAACGCCCCCGCTCATCGCGCAACTGATGGCGTTCGCCGCGTCGTCCCCCACTGATGCGTCCGCGCAGATCGCGTACTTTGATGGCGTTCAGACCGAACCATACCTTCGCCTCATCAAACTCATCACCGTTACGACGAATGATAAAATTATGCAGAACACGCTTTTTGATCATTTTCTGACTGCGTGGGGCAACCTGTTTTTTAAACTCTGCCATAGCCTTCATCCGCAGTGCAGACGCGGCTCTTTTCAGCGCCACGCCCCAGGCTTTACGGATCTGACTTTTTGACCCACCCAGTTTAGCGATAATTTTCAGCACCTCATCTTCATCAATATCGACAACGAGGTTTCGTGCCAGCCGTCGCTGCCGGGCACTGCTTCGTTCATGCTCTCTGACTGCCATAACGTTTACTCGGTCGTTCCGGTGCAGCAGGTGTATTTCTCCCGGGCTCTCCACGCGCAAGGGTGATGGTAATCACCCCCTGATCCGCAGCGCCTGACTCATCCCAGCCGGGATCGACTACCTGATAGGGTTCGCCGTGGATCATGACCCTGTCATATTTTTTCAGACCGGCGGCCCATGCGCTCCGGGTAAATAACACGGGCGCAGTATCACGAATTTCGCCGCTGCCAGTGTTCATCCCGGTGTTATCTGCCGGGGCATCAAAAACGGCACGGATTTTTCTTTCCGTGCCGCCCGGATATATGCTGATTTCCGTCCCCATCGTATCCAGGATGATGTCATCCGCATCACTCATGGCCTGATCGAACAGATTATCGAACATCATCACTCCCGGATTTTTTCTGCCAGACCGTCTGCCAGCAACGCGGGAACTGTGGCTTCATTAACCAGCACAACACTGGAGGCCCGGGCAAACATCAACATTTTTCCCGTCACAGCATCACAGGCTGGCATATGCGCCGTTTTCAGCATACGCACCCGGGCGAGTCCCTGCTCAGAATGCATTCCGTCGCCGGATGCATCGTTGCCCACCTCTTCCTTCCCCGTCTCCTCCCCATCGAATCCGGCGGCCTCCTCCTCCCATTCCGCCAGACGCTGCTCAAGATCGGCTTTTGAA
>NZ_AEJZ01000106.1:0-4148 GCF_000208525.1 Escherichia sp. TW14182 | reverse complement strand
TCTTTCAGCGTTTTGTTACGCTTCTCACGGATCCAGAACTGCGAAATGACCGACAGGTTAACGAAGGTAAATGCTACCAGCGCACCAAAGTTAATCAGCGCCGTTGCCATCACCAGGTCAAAGTTGATTGCCAGCAGAGCAATCGCGCCAACCAGGATAATATTCATTGCCGGGGTACGCCATTTCGGGTGTACATAACCGAAGAAGCTTTTCGGGAACACGCCGTCACGACCCATTACGTACATCAGACGCGCTACGCCTGCGTGCGCCGCCATACCGGACGCCAGTACGGTAATGGTGGAGAAGATCAGCGCGCCGACCTGGAACGCTTTACCCGCAACGTACAGCATGATTTCAGGCTGTGACGCATCCGGATCTTTAAAGCGAGAGATATCCGGGAAGTACAGTTGCAGGAAGTAAGTTGCAAAGATGAAGATCATGCCGCCAATCAGCGCGGTCAGGAAAATCGCACGCGGGATCACGCGCTCTGCATCTTTGGTTTCTTCCGACAGGTTGCTGATGCCGTCAAAACCGGTAAAGGAGAAGCACAGGATTGTCGCCCCGGTAATCATCGGGATAACATGCGCATCGCCAGACCAGAACGGACGAGTGCTCGCCAGCGTACCAGCGCCTTCACCTTCAAATACGCCATAAACAACCATGCCCAGAATCACCGCGATCAGCACAACCTGCAACACTACGATTACCGTGTTGAAGTTCGCTACGGATTTCAGACTACGCAGGTTAAAGGCGGTCATAAAGGCCACCAGCGCCACCACAAACATCCACGATGGGATGGAAGGCACCAGAGCTTCAAAATAGATTTTCGCCAGCAGGATGTTGATCATCGGCGCGAACAGATAGTCGAGCAGGGAAGACCAACCCACCATAAAGCCGACTGTCGGGCTAATGGATTTCTGGGCGTAAGTGTATGCAGAGCCAGCAGAAGGATAGCGGCGAACCAACTTCCCGTAGCTCAAAGCCGTAAACAGGATCGCAATTAATGCGAACGCATAGGCTGTCGGCACATGACCATCCGTGAGGCCTGAAACGATACCAAAAGTATCAAACAGCGTCATCGGCTGCATATAGGCAAGACCCATCATTACAACCGGAACTAACGTAAGCGTTTTACGCAATTCCACGCGAGAGGTGTTTGGAGTAACGTTATGCGACATGGTCATTCTCCTTTACGGTGAAAACCGTCGCGTAAGCAAAAAATTGCCCCATTTTTTTGGATTCCTCAGCGACAACAACTGTCGATTTTTAGTAAATATCTATCCGGTACGAAGCCCGGCCTCTTGGTATGAATGATTGGTTTGAAGCAAAAAATAACCGACGCGGATAAAACGTCGGTTTTTAGTCATTTTTTGACAGCGGCGCATTGTGCCTAAATGGGGGGTAAATGACAAGAGAATGAGAGGCTTGTCATAAAATTTTTTATTTAAATGGCTGATTTTCCGTCATCAGATTTTGCATAAACTCCAGCAATCGCACTATTTGCTAAAATCTCATCCCGCCACCATGCGCTGGCAAGCCCTGCGGTCTGTTCGTTCCAGCCAATCCAGACCGGTTCAAAAAGAGTTTGGGCGACCACTTTCTTCTCAATTAACGCGCCACTATCGAGAAAACGTTGCGCCAGATAGCGGGGTAAATAGCCACAACCAAGACCGCTTATTTGTAGCTCCAGTTTGGTTTTAAAATCGAATACGGTTATGGCTTCTTGTTCATCGAGAAGTTGCGAGGCCGTAGAAGCGCCTGCCTGCGCAGTATCACCCACCACAATCGCCCGATACCGCTTAATGATACGACGGTTTAACGGTTCTTCTTCCTGGGCTAGCGGATGATGAGGCGCTACCGCAAAAACTTGTTCCAGATCGCCCAACCGCGAGAAACCAAACTCACTGGAAGACGGTGGCTCATGCATCGCGCCAACAATAATATCCGCTCGCCCCTGAGTCAGGGCATCCCAGGAACCACCGAGTACACCATTGACAAACTTCAGGCGCGTCACGCTATGATGTTGATAAAAGGCTTCAATGAGTGGCGCAAGCAGGGAAAAAGGAAACGTATCATCTACCCCAATCACCAACTCGTTTTCCCAGCCTTCATGAAGTTTGATAGCCTGCTTTTCCAGTTCTCGCACGGTATGGAGAACTTCCCGCCCTTTCTCTAATAACATTTTTCCGGTACGGGTGAATTTAGCGCGGTGACCGCTGCGATCGAGTAATTGAATATTAAGGTCGCTTTCCAGCTTATGAACGGTATAACTCAGAGCGGACGGCGTCTTGTAGAGTTTGGCCGACGCCGCCGCAAAACTGCCTTCTTTTTCTAAGGCATCGAGGATCATCAACACATCCAGCAGTGGTTTCATACACGCCCCCTTGCAGTGTATGCGGCGTCCTGCTGGCGTGATCGTTTACTCCAGCGGCATTACCAGCGGATCGGGATACTGGTATTCAAATCCCAGTTCATTGCAAATCCGACTGCCATCAATAATTTTACCCTTACCGCTGTCCAGACTGTTTCTGAACTGCGGGGGTTCCAGCCCCAGTAAACGAGCCATCTGTGGGTAGAAAACATTGCGCGCAGGGTGAGCTGGCGCACATATATTATAGATGTGTCCGCCTTTAGGTGCCTGTAACAACAGGGTGATAGCGCCAATAACATCTTCCTGGTGGACTAAATTAACACCGTGTTCACCGTCAGGCGCTGTTTTTCCGGCAAAGAAGCGTCCGGGATGGCGCCCTGGTCCGACCAGCCCCGCAAGACGCAGAATATCGACCGAAGTACCGGGTAAATTGTGCAGCCAGTCTTCGAGTTCTTCTAATACTCGTCCACTGTTGGTCACCGGATTACGCGGGGTAGTTTCTTTCACAGTGCCTTGTGCATCGCCATAGACAGACGTTGAGCTGGTAAAAATAATGCGAGGAATACGATGAGCCAGCGCGCTATCCACCAGCTCTTGCACAGCTTGTAAATAGAACTCATCGCCGGGGCCACTGCGACGTGCAGGAAGCGTAATGACCAGCGCATCGGCATCCATCAGGGCATCCAGATCGTCAGAATCACAAACTAACTCAGGCTCCATGCGAAGCAGATAGCTATCAATCCCGCTCATTCGGGCCGCTTCGACGCCATCTTGTGTGGTTTTACTCCCGGTGACCTGCCAGCCTCGCGCTGAAAGTGACATCGCCAGCGGCATACCTAACCACCCTAACCCGACAATTGCGACCTTTTTCATCCGTTTTCTCCTGATACACCTTAGATCTATAAGGCTACGCTAGCGTATCAAAACTGACAATTCATTCTATGAATGAAATCGAAACTGTTAGCAAATATACAATTGCCTGATGCGCTCCGCTTATCAGTCCTACAAAAACATCAATATATTGAATTTAGGCAACATTTGTAGACCAGATAAGGCATTCACGCCGCATCCGGCAGGAACAAAGCCCACTTTAGTTACAGAACACAATGTTCTTGAGGGTTTTAAAAACATATTTTCACGATTACTTTTTTAACGTAGCCACTCCTGGCCCCCTCCTTTCCCCGCTCATTCATTAAACAAATCCATCGCCATAAAATATATAAAAAAGCCCTTGCTTTCTAACGTGAAAGTGGTTTAGGTTAAAAGGCATCAGTTGAATAAACATTCACAGAGAATTTTATGACACGCGTTCAATTTAAACACCACCATCATCACCATCATCCTGACTAGTCTTTCAGGCGATGTGTGCTGGAAGACATTCAGATCTTCCAGTGGTGCATGAACGCATGAGAAAGCCCCCGGAAGATCGCCTTCCGGGGGCTTTTTTATTGCGTGGTTGATACCGATTCAGACAGGTTAAAAGAGGAAGAAGAAAATGACAGACAACACTCGTTTACGCATAGCTATGCAGAAATCAGGGCGTTTAAGTGATGACTCGCGCGAATTACTGGCGCGCTGTGGTATTAAAATCAATCTTCACACCCAGCGCCTGATCGCAATGGCTGAAAACATGCCGATTGATATTCTGCGCGTGCGTGACGACGACATTCCCGGTCTGGTAATGGACGGCGTGGTTGACCTTGGGATTATCGGCGAAAACGTGCTGGAAGAAGAACTGCTTAACCGCCGCGCCCAGGGTGAAGATCCGCGCTACTTT
>NZ_AEJZ01000107.1:0-2588 GCF_000208525.1 Escherichia sp. TW14182 | reverse complement strand
TAAAAGATAACTATAGAAATCATTTGTGGGATTTGTTATTTTCCAATACTCGTTTAATAGCTCTTCCCACGTTGGGTAGTTCTCTAAATATCTTTTTGAAATGCCTGAGCCAATAAAGACTATTGGGTAATTTTTGAATTCAAAAATTTTTTTTGACATATCCATATACCTTAAGCTCTGCTTGAAACATCCATTCTATAAATTATGAGGATGTCAGCATGTCTCACCAAAACATCATCTGGTTATCTTGATGAAATCTGTCATTAATAATCTACCCATGTTTTCTATATGTCTGTGGCATGCTCCCAATAACTTTCCCAAATATAAATACCCGATTCATTTCGTCTTTTTCGATCGGGTCCCACGGTGAGTAGCTCTTGTTATCAGAGATAACCAGCAGCTTATCCTTCATCATTTGCAGGCGCTTTACATGGGCTGTGTCGTCGTACAGAAACGCATAGATACCATCACCGTCGAAAGATTTAACAGTGATATCAACGAACAGAAGATCACCTGGTTCGATCGTTCCTGACATGCTGTCACCGCGTACGTTAATGATGCGGATATTTTCTGCCTTCCTGCCATCGAACATGTGACGAGCATCGTCAAACGAGTACTCAACCGAGCGTAGGACTTCTACAAACTCACGGTTGATGACACCCGGCCCAGCACTGACTTCTATATCAAGAACGTCAATTTTGAAGTATTTGGAATGGTTGACAGCAGGCTTCCCTGATTGTTGACCGTCATTTCTCATCGGGCCTATGCCTGATGAGAGCCACTCTGTTCGAACACCCAATGCATTAGCTATTTCAACAATTTTTGTTGAGCCGCGTGCGTTGCCGCTTGTCAGTCTCCAGATTGTGGGTTGAGCTACGCCAGACGCCTTTGCAAGAGCGCCTTGAGACATTCCAGATTGTTCCATCGCTAGGTTTAAGCGATCAGCAAGAGTTTCTTTTTTCATAAGTTTTAATTTATACGCTTGCGTATTGATGGTCAAAACACGTTTTGCTATTGATTGGATTAATACGCATTGCTATTATCCATTCATTGTAATACCAATAGGAATTGATAATGACAAATCAAACCATTCAACTCGCAATCAGTATTACAGGTAGTCAAAAACGACTGGCAGATCTATGCGGTGTAGCCCAGCCCACTGTTTGGCGTTGGCTACACGGTGGCGGAATTGATGCCCGCTATGTAATGAAAATTGTCTCAGCCACTGGTGGAAAGATTAAACCAGCAGATATTCGTCCCGACCTTGCACCATTGTTTAACGCGAGTAATTCTGCCGCCTAAACTGCGGCGTTAACTGATAAGGCAATGACTATGCAACCACTTACATACCAACAGACTAGCGGATTTAGCCCGACTGCGGTGATAAATCGTTCTCAAATAAAACAGGTGCCAGGCCACGAAAAAATCCGTGATGCCGTTCGCGCGTGGTCGGCTGCAGATAATCAGGATGTTGTTGCCGCACTCATTGTGAATGAGTATCGGGAGCAGGGCGGCGGCACCATCGATTTCCCTGATGATGTCAGCCGTGCACGCCAGAAGCTGTTCCGCTTCCTCGATAACAAATTCGATTCTGAAAAATACCGAAATAACGTGCGTGAACTGACCCCGGCAATTCTGGCGGTACTACCGCTGGAATATCGCGGCCACCTGGTTGAGCAGGATAGCTTCATGGCTCGGCTGGCTGAAATGGAAAAGGAACTCTGTGAGGCAAAGCAGGCGGTCATTCTCAACGCACCACGCCACCAGAAACTGAAGGAAATGAGTGAAGGTATTGTGTCGATGTTTCGTGTGGACCCGGATCTGGCTGGTCCATTAATGGCGATGGTTACCACCATGCTGGGGGCAATATGACAGGTTCAGAAATGGCGAAAGCCGGTCTGCGGGAACAGAGCCGACTTTCAGGTGCAAATCGTAACGCACTCATTGCGGAAGGAATTATGGCAAACACTGCTGAGATATTCAATTTTCCAGTGCCGGATGAGGCACAAAAGGAGCCGCGCGTGGCAGATCTCGATGATGGTTATACGCGCATTGCAAATGAGTTGCTGGAAGCTGTGATGCTGGCCGGATTAACACAGCACCAGCTTCTGGTCTTTCTGGCTGTCATGCGCAAAACATATGGCTTTAATAAAAAACTGGATTGGGTTAGCAACGAGCAACTTTCCGAATTAACCGGGATATTGCCGCACAAGTGTTCTGCTGCAAAAAGTGTTCTGGTAAAGCGTGGGATTTTTATTCAGAGCGGGCGGAATACCGGCATTAATAATGTGGTCAGTGAATGGTCAACATTACCCGAATCAGGTAAGAAAAATAAAGTTTACCTGAAAGAGGTAAATTTACCTGAATCAGGTAAAAAAAGTTTACCCAAATCAGGTAAAGGCGTTTACCCGAATCAGGTAAACACAAAAGACAAACTAACAAAAGACAATATAAAACCTTTTTCGTCCGAGAATTCTGGCGAATCCTCTGACCAACCAGAAAACGATCTTCCTGTGGTGAAACCGGATGCTGCAATTCAGAGCGGCAGCAAGTGGGGGACAGCAGAAGACCTGACCGCCGCAGAGTGG
>NZ_AEJZ01000108.1:0-10746 GCF_000208525.1 Escherichia sp. TW14182 | reverse complement strand
CCGGAGAATGAGATTAAGCAGATGGCCGCCGTTAACTTACGTCATATTGAAATTTTTCATGCGGTAATGACCGCCGGAAGCCTGACTGAAGCAGCACAACTGCTACATACTTCACAACCCACTGTCAGCCGCGAACTGGCGCGCTTTGAAAAAGTGATTGGGCTGAAATTGTTTGAGCGCGTACGCGGACGATTACATCCTACCGTGCAAGGGCTGCGGTTGTTTGAAGAGGTGCAGCGATCCTGGTACGGCCTGGATCGCATTGTCAGTGCCGCAGAAAGTTTGCGCGAATTTCGCCAGGGCGAACTGTCTATTGCCTGCTTGCCGGTCTTTTCGCAGTCTTTTTTGCCGCCACTGATGCAACCGTTTCTGGCCCGCTATCCTGAAGTCAGCTTAAACATTGTGCCGCAGGAATCGCCGCTACTTGAAGAGTGGCTCTCAGCCCAGCGCCATGATTTAGGCCTCACCGAGACGCTGCATACGCCTGCGGGTACGGAACGTACTGAATTACTGTCTTTAGATGAAGTCTGTGTTTTACCACAGGGGCATTCGCTGGCGGCAAAAGAGGTATTAACGCCGGAAGATTTTCAGGGTGAGAATTACATCAGCCTTTCCCGTACTGATAGCTATCGCCAGTTGTTGGATCAACTATTTAATGAACATCAGGTTAAACGCCGCATGATTGTGGAAACCCATAGCGCCGCGTCAGTCTGCGCGATGGTACGGGCGGGGGCGGGAGTTTCCGTGGTTAACCCGCTCACCGCACTGGATTATGCGGCAAGCGGTTTAGTGGTGCGGCGATTTAGTATTGCAGTTCCGTTCACCGTTAGCCTGATTCGCCCCCTGCACCGTCCGTCATCAGCACTGGTGCAGGCATTTAGTGAGCACTTACAGGCAGGTTTACCGAATCTGGTTGCCTCACTTAACGCTATTTTGTAGCGAATTACGACAGCATAAAAGCGACGGCATCCTCGGCATGAAGAGCGGTGGTATCGAACACGGGCAGGACACTGCGCTCTTCTGGCACCAGTAAACCAATTTCAGTACAGCCAAAAATGACGCCCTGCGCCCCCTGTTCTGCGAGACGAGTAATGACTTACGCATAATAAGCGCGTGACGTTTCGGTAAATTGCCCCAGACACAGCTCTTCAAAAATAATCTGATTAATTTTCGCCCGCTCATCCGCTTCAGGCACCAGACAATCGATAGAAAATTGCTCTGCCAGCCGTCCACGATAAAAATCCTGTTCCATGGTGTAGCGCGTTCCCAGCAGCGCCACGCGCGTCATTCCAACACGGGTGATGGCACGCCCGGTGGCATCCGCAATATGTAAGAAAGGCAGTGAGCAACGAGACTCGATGACATCTGCTACTTTGTGCATCGTATTGGTACATAACACAATGCCTTCTGCTCCTGCCCGCTGTAATCCAAGCGCCGCACTGGCAAGAATCTCTCCTGTTTTGTCCCACTCACCGCGACGTTGGCACTCTTCTATTTCATGAAAATCGACGCTATGTAGCAGCACTTGCGCAGAGTGAAGCCCGCCAAGTCGCTGTTTAATGCCTTCATTTATCAGGCGATAGTAAGGAATGGTGGATTCCCAGCTCATTCCTCCCAGCAAACCAATTGTTTTCATTCCTCTCTCCTGATGTGAGTTACCGCAACAGAGCTGATTAAGGAACGAAACAAACGCCTCAACGGCCTGGTGCCAGATCTCTATTAGCGAAAAAAAGGCCGGATGTACAGCACATCCGGCCTGTGAAATCAGACACCGATATTTCTCAATTTCTCACCAGCCATCAGTCTACGTTCGATATGTTCCAGCGTGACATTCTTGGTTTCCGGAATAAGCCAGAAGGTGATGCCAACAAACGCAATGTTCAGCGCAGTGTAGAGCCAGAACGTACCTGCCGCGCCGATGCTATCGAGCAGAGTCAGGAAGGTCGCGCCGATAATCATGTTCGACACCCAGTTCATAGTGGTCGAACAGGTAATACCAAAATCGCGGCATTTCAGCGGCTGAATTTCGGAGCACAGGATCCACACCACTGGCGCGGCGCTCATCGCATAACCGGCAATACACATCATCGTCATGCCAACAGAGAGCCAGGACAAACCACTGGAAGCCGTACCGTTATCAAACTGCATCAGGCAATAGCCCAACACCAACGTGCCCAGCGCCATCACGCTAAAACCAATTTTCAGTGCCGGTTTACGCCCCGCTTTATCTACCGTAAAAACAGCAATAAAGGTGGCGAACATAAATGTCAGCCCCACCACCAGAGTCGCAATCATCTGTTGCTCTGTGGTCGTAAAGCCCGCCATTTTGAAGATGCGCGGCGCGTAGTACATGATGATGTTCATACCAGTAAACTGCTGCATCGCCTGCAACAACATACCGAGGAACACTGCTCGACGGACATTACGGTTGATCTTAAACAGCGCCCAACCGCCCTGTTTTAATTTCAGGCTTTCACGAATTTCATTGAGTTCTTCTCGCGCTTTTTCCGACGTATCGCGCAGCATACGCAGCACTTCTTCCGCCTCAATATGACGCCCCTTTTCCGCCAGCCAGCGCGGGCTATTCGGCAGAAATACCACCAGAATAATCAACAGAACTGCCGGTAAGGCAAGAACACCTAACATCGCACGCCAGTTACCGCTATAGCTGAATGCCGTGTCGGATAAAAACGCCAGAACGATGCCAAGCGTGACCATTAACTGGTACATACTGATCATCTTGCCACGCACGTTTTCACTCGCCATTTCAGAGAGATACAGTGGCGCAGTGTAAGAGGCAATCCCCACCGCAATCCCCAGAACCACACGGGCCGCGATTAACATTTCGACACTGGTGGCAAACGCTGATCCTATTGAGCCCAATACGAACAGCACAGCACCAGCCATCAGGCTGTATTTACGTCCCAAACGGAACGACAGCCAGCCGTTAAACAGCGCACCGATTGCTGCGCCAAGCATCATGCTACTGACCACCCATTCCTGCAAACGACTGGTCAGCACAAAGTGATCGGTGATAAACGGTAATGCACCTGCGATAACCCCGATATCAAGACCGAATAACAATCCCGCGACCGCAGCAGCTACCGAAACAAACATATTCATACGCCGCGTATCACGCAGAGGGCGCGGCGTTAAAGCAGATTCCGTATTGATAGTAACCATTTTTTCCTGCCAGCACAGAGTAAGACATAGTGAAAAAATACGTGAACAATTAACTCAGGTGTCAGGTCGGAAATAGCATAAATATGGATTAAATTGCTGCCACATGCAGTTATGTGATGGACATTACACTTTTAAAATTAAGTAAAATTAATGACATTATAATTAAGCAACTAATTTTAAAGCAGTTAAAACTAACAAAACTCATCAATTGATAATTAATATGGATTATTTAATAGCCATGATATGGATTATGTTGATTATCAGAAATAAAAAACCCTGCCAATGTGACAGGGTCATAAATGTAAGCAAGATGAATTAACGTGCTAACCAGCCGCCATCCACGGCAATGGTGTAGCCATTAACATAGTCAGAAGCACTGGATGCCAGAAACACCACCGGCCCCATCAGATCGCTCGGCAACCCCCAACGCCCCGCAGGAATGCGATCCAAAATTTCCGCACTACGCTGTTCATCAGCCCGCAGTTGCTGAGTATTGTTGGTCGCCATATAACCCGGAGCAATCGCATTAACGTTGATGTTGTGTTTTGCCCATTCGTTCGCCATCAGGCGCGTCACACCCATCACGCCGCTTTTTGATGCGGTATATGAGGGCACACGGATCCCGCCCTGGAATGAAAGCATTGACGCGATATTAATAATCTTGCCGCCATTACCCTGCGCGATAAAGTGCTTCGCCGCCGCCTGGGACATGAAGAACACGCTTTTGATATTCAGATTCATCACATCGTCCCAGTCTTTTTCGCTGAAATCGAGAGCATCTTCGCGGCGAATTAATCCGGCGTTATTCACCAGGATATCAATATGCCCAAATTCAGCCACCGCACGATCCAGCAGTGCTGGAATACCATCAATCTTACGCAGATCGGCGGTCAGACTTAAAAAACGGCGCCCCAGCGCAGTGACCTGTTCAATGGTCTCAGTTGGCTCAACAATGTTGATACCCACAATGTCACAGCCCGCTTGCGCCAGACCCAACGCCATTCCCTGCCCCAGCCCAGTGTCACAACCGGTGACAACTGCAACTTTACCTTCAAGAGAAAATGCATTTAAAATCATGATAATACCTTATTAATTTATATCCGCGACTAGCGCAGATCTTTAATGGCAACGTGGTCCATATCATCAAAGACCTGGTTTTCACCGACCATGCCCCAGATAAAGGTATAAGCCCTGGTTCCTACACCTGAATGGATAGACCAGCTTGGGGAAATCACCGCCTGTTCGTTATGCATCACAATGTGACGCGTTTCTTGCGGCTGCCCCATCATGTGGAAAACGCAGGCGTCATCGTCCATGTTGAAATAGAAGTAAACTTCCATCCGGCGCTCGTGGGTGTGGCACGGCATGGTATTCCACAGGTTTCCCGGTGCCAGTTCTGTCAGCCCCATACTCAACTGGCAGGTTTCCAGCACATCCGGCACAAAGTATTTGTTAATCGTGCGGCGGTTACTGGTGAGATTATCGCCCAGCGTAACCGGAGACACTTCAGATGGCGTGACTTTTTTCGTGGGATACGTCGTGTGAGCAGGTGCGCAGTTGTAATAAAACTTCGCCGGAGTGGCACTATCAATGCTGGCAAAAACAACTTCTTTTGCACCTTTACCAACATAGAGGGCGTCGCGGTGACCGATTTCGTAGCATTGACCATCGACGGTAATCGTACCGGTTCCGCCAATATTGATAACCCCTAGCTCGCGACGTTCAAGGAAGTAGCTTACGCCCAGTTGCTTACCAACCTCCCCGCCAACGGAAACCGTTTTAGTTACCGGCATAATGCCGCCAACAATAATACGGTCAATGTGGCTGTAAACCATGGTGTACTCATCCGCGACGAATACCTTTTCAACCAAAAATTCATTGCGCAGCCCTTGGGTATCCAGTGTTTTCGCGTGCGCGCTATGGATGCTTTGTCTTACGTCCACATCAACCTCCGATAATCATTGAAGTGTGAAACCAGAACGATTATGAAACATCGTTTCGTTTTTCTATTGAAGGATGATAAGCCCGTGATGTGCTCTTTTCAATTAAAAATAAAACATTGTTTCATTTTTAAGATGACGATTGTAAAAAGTGTAGTATCGATCACGAATAAGCAGGGGAAAGGAAAAAGTCAGGTTCTATATGGGACATGCATAGACGTGCCAGCCATCATTATAAAGCAGCTTGATGGCGGTAGAGGTTTAACGGATAAGGAAGAAATACAGATCTAATCGTCACGCTCAATAGTTAATGCCACGCCCTGACCACCACCAATACAGAGTGTAGCCAATCCTTTACGAGCGTTGCGTTTCACCATTTCATGAACCAAAGAAACCAAAATGCGACAGCCAGAGGCGCCAATCGGATGACCCAATGCAATCGCGCCGCCATTGACATTGACCCGGCGTTCATCCCATTCAAGCATCTTGCCAACAGAAAGCGCCTGCGCGGCAAATGCTTCATTAGCCTCAATAAGATCGACATCAGCCAACTGCCAGCCTACACGCTCCAGGCAACGGCGAGTCGCATACACAGGAGCAATGCCCATCAGCGCAGGATCAACACCAACGCTGGCAAAGGCGCGAATACGTGCCAGTACGGGTAAATTCAACGCATGTGCTTTGGCTTCGCTCATCATCATTACCGCAGCCGCGCCATCATTGATGGATGAGGCATTTCCTGCGGTAACAGAACCGTGACTATCAAAGGACGGATTTAAACTAGCCAGCCCTTCGGCACTGGCATCGGTACGCGGCTGCTCATCGGTATCAACAATCAGTAACTGCCCATTGCTTTGCGTTCTGACCGGGACGATCTCATCTTTGAATCGTCCGGCATCAATGGCCGCCCGCGCTTTCTGTTGTGAGCTAAGTGCGTAGGCATCTTGTAATTGACGACTGATACCATATTCGCGCGCCAGATTTTCGGCAGTGACACCAATATGGTAATCATTGAATGCATCCCACAATCCATCATGCACCAGGCTATCAACCAATTGGCTATCGCCAAGCTGTGCTCCGGTGCGGCTATCAGTCAAAACATGTGGCGCACGACTCATATTTTCCTGACCACCGGCAATAACAATATCAGCCTCACCACACTGAATCGCCTGAGTAGCAAGATGCAGAGCTTTTAGCCCGGAACCACAAACATCATTAATGGTAATTGCCGAAACGCTGTTGGGAAGACCACCTTTAATGGCCGATTGCCGTGCTGGATTCTGCCCTGCCCCGGCAGTAAGAACCTGTCCAAGAATCACTTCATCCACCGCATGTGCAGCAACGCCGGTGCGCTCTAATAATGCTTTCACGACCAGGCTGCCTAGTTCCACCGCAGAATGACCAGCCAACGCTCCACGAAAGCAGCCGATAGGTGTTCGTAACGCACCGACAATCACAACATCTTTCATCACAACCTCGCACCAATTAACAGCGCAATAGTAAATGATTGTTAATTTCAATTATCCAAAATGTTTAAAAAAAGTGATTTTTATCACAAAGGAAATTTACCGTAAGAAGGGAGGATGATATCTGACTGGCACGCAAGGTTTGCATCTACTAACACACCAATCCAGAGGTTGATATAGCGTTAATCTCCCATGACTGGCCTGGTTTATGGTAAATTGCCCTCCATTTTGTTTAATTTGTAGATGATACGTTCAAATAATGTCTAAAATTTGGTCAAAAGAAGAAACTCTCTGGAGCTTCGCACTCTACGGCACAGCCGTTGGCGCAGGCACGCTCTTCCTTCCTATTCAATTAGGTTCAGCAGGAGCGGTGGTTCTGTTTATTACTGCACTGGTCGCCTGGCCTTTAACATATTGGCCACATAAAGCCTTATGCCAGTTCATCCTTTCTTCAAAAACATCGGCAGGCGAAGGGATCACTGGCGCGGTAACTCACTACTATGGCAAAAAGATCGGTAATCTGATTACCACTCTGTACTTCATTGCCTTTTTTGTCGTGGTGTTGATATACGCAGTGGCAATCACCAACTCACTCACTGAACAGCTGGCGAAGCATATGGTCATTGATCTACGCATCCGTATGCTGGTGAGTCTTGGCGTTGTGTTAATCCTGAATCTTATTTTTCTGATGGGGCGTCACGCCACAATTCGGGTAATGGGATTTTTGGTTTTCCCGCTGATTGCCTACTTCTTATTTCTTTCCATCTACCTGGTCGGTAGCTGGCAGCCTTCTTTATTAACAACCCAGGTAGAGTTCAATCAGAATACCCTTCACCAGATATGGATATCGATTCCCGTGATGGTTTTCGCCTTTAGCCATACTCCGATTATTTCTACGTTTGCTATCGACAGACGAGAAAAATACGGCGAACACGCTATGGATAAATGCAAAAAAATTATGAAGGTCGCTTATCTCATCATCTGCGTGAGCGTGCTGTTCTTCGTCTTTAGCTGCCTGTTATCAATTCCACCTTCATATATTGAGGCGGCAAAAGAGGAAGGCGTCACCATTTTATCGGCACTATCTATGCTGCCAAATGCCCCTGCGTGGTTGTCAATTTCCGGGATTATTGTCGCGGTAGTTGCCATGTCTAAATCATTTTTAGGCACCTACTTTGGCGTTATTGAAGGTGCGACGGAATTAGTCAAAACCACGTTACAGCAGGCGGGAGTTAAAAAAAGCCGAGCATTTAACCGCGCGCTGTCAATTATGTTGGTATCGCTGATTACTTTCATCGTCTGCTGCATCAACCCTAACGCAATTTCGATGATTTACGCGATCAGTGGTCCGCTCATTGCCATGATTCTTTTTATCATGCCAACACTGTCTACGTATCTCATTCCTGCCCTTAAACCCTGGCGTTCCATCGGAAATCTAATTACGTTGATCGTGGGTATCCTGTGCGTATCGGTAATGTTCTTTAGTTAATCGCTGATGTGAATGGTTCAAAATAGTCCTTATTTTGAACCATTCCAGTTCTTACAATGCCTCTCCACCATTAATCACCCTCCTGACAATCTATAGCATAAACAAACAATATCAAGCTGTTATCCTCAGTAAAAATCTGAACATCTTAAATAAGACTATTTAAGATGCATCACTTAGATTTACACGATATCGTCTGGTTATTCGAAAACAATTTGCAGTATAGATATTCCTAATGCATTAGGCACTTATCTGATTTGCAATAAGCCCAACATGGTTAACCGAGTGAAATCCAGCCATATTTAAAACTTAATGATGTATTCTTAAATATCTTATTGAGAATAATATCAAATACAGATTAAACGCAAATCCCCATTAAAAGCTTATTAAATCAGAGCGTATTGACATCATCAATAACCAATGAAATTATGCGATTATCTATGAATAGGGAGGTTATTAACATGAGACTTTGTAGTAGATATAAAAGTCTTACATGCAATAGTTGCTCAATGCATTGCCAAATAATGCCAGAAAAGTCACCGCGCTTGCAGTATTGTGCAAACGCCTGTTTTTGTATGTGGCCCGAAGATAGTTCGTATTTTAATCGTGGTGTGGTTGAAGGCATATTAAGTAAAAATCACAATGCTCGATTAAGTGGATATATTTTTGTAGATTTTTCAGTAAGTTTTTTACGTCTTTTTCTGGATAAAGACTGGATTGAGTATCTTGCAAGTACGGAAATGGGAATTGTGTTGATAAGCGACAGGAATATGCAATCTCTTGCTAATTACTGGAGAAAACACAATCCCGCAATATCAGCTATTATATATAATGATGATGGACTGGATGTTGCTAACGAGAAGATCAGGCAGCTGTTTATTGGTCGTTACCTGTCATTTACCAGAGGCAATACATTGACTCAAATGGAGTTCACCATAATGGGGCATATGGTATCTGGCTATAATCCATATCAAATTGCAGACACTCTCGACATGGATATCCGCAGCATCTACGCCTACAAGCAAAGAATTGAAAAAAGGATGGGTGGTAAAATAAACGAATTATTTATACGTTCGAACTCAGTTCAGCATTGAAACGTAACTATCGACAATAATAATTGTATATACGGGCATTTATAATGATGCCCGTGTTTTATAAGATGAGCTTCCAATTCCGCTTGTTAATTTTTAGTTTAATTATGTGAATTTTGTGTGCCATTTCAAAAATTCATGAGCGAAAAAGCCCGGGAAGTAGACGTTATAAGCGTTAAATATGTTAATACACATGGTGTTTTAAGTTGCATTAATATATTGCAATTATAATTGTCGTAGTGAATATAAAATTAATATATATTTATTAGGTAAATACTAATATACTTACCAAACTATCTCATTTCAATTTTCTTAATGCTGTGTTTTATTGACCTATGTACTGGATTATTAACAATAATATTGAGTTCTGGCCGGAACACAAGAAATTAATTTCGGTACATGACGCCGAGTTGAACGTTGTTCTGACAACGCCCGCAAGCAGGTGTTTATCGTTGCTACTCGAAGCTTTTCCAGATGTGGTCGCCCAGCAGGACTTTTTCTCCAGAGTCTGGGAAGAAGAAGGTATGCGTGTACCGGTCAACACGTTATACCAAAACATATCGATTATCAGGCGTGGGTTTCGCGCGGTTGGTGATACGACTCATTCGCTTATTGCAACCGTGCCGAGAAAAGGGTTCAAGCTCAATAACGATATCAACATAGAAAATCATACCCCACCCTCTTCAATAGATGTTCAAAAGCATAACTCTCCCCTCAATTTGAACGTTACAGATGAGGTTAAAGAGATAAATGCTGCTCCAGATAATCATGTCAGGAACATACTCTCGCGCTCTAAATTTTATTTACCAATGTTAAGTGCATTTGGTGTGGGTTTGCTTACCGCATTTTTACTATGGAATAATAACCAACCCAAACCATTCTTTAGAGATTACCGGACTGTTGCAGAAATAAATGGTTGTCATTTTAATGTTACAGAAGATAGCATCGATGGTCTGAAAGATTTCGATAAATATAAAAACCATATATTAGAGACAGGAATTGACTGCAAAAAATATCCATGGTTATATTTTCCCCTTGCCAGGTCGTTTCCGGGTTTGATTGTTATGGCCTGCAAAAAAAGCTATAGAAATAACGAAGTCACAGGCTGTTTAACTTTGTCTTATCGTGGGGTTAATCGTGACTCGTTATAAAAAAAGCCTGATACTTATTTTATGTTTTATTAGTGGATTTGTCTTTTTTATTACCTATAATTATTCTAAAGAGAAAATCGCATACAATGAAAAATGTACAGCCAACTGGGTTATTTTTAATGACCAGGGACAAGCCAATCTCACCCTTGACTTTATGTATAACCAAAACAAAAAGACAGGTATAGTTGCACTGAGCGGCACATGGAAACAAAATACAAAGGCTTATAAAGCAATTCGACGTGATATTGAATACACATGGACTGAAAATTATAACACCTTGCATCTCACCTCCAATAAAATAAATAAATTCGATATTATTGATCAAGTTGAGGATGATAAGCTGGCACTACTTCTTCCTGACTTCTATGTCTTTTCAGGAAAAATGATAAGCTATAATATACAAACACAAGGTAATCGCGGTTTTCTTTT
>NZ_AEJZ01000109.1:0-1629 GCF_000208525.1 Escherichia sp. TW14182 | reverse complement strand
CAACCACCAGCGCGTTTAATGTTCTGTACCATTTTTCAGGCATAAAAAACCCGCTCAGCGGCGGGCCTTGCTTACTTTGCCATCGCGTAAAAAATCGGCAAAATATCAGATTTATGCGCAAAATACACTTTTCAGTTCGGTTTTGCAATATTTAACCTGGTATTAGATACCTTTTGTTGTGAACGTAAGTGCATTGCCGATATAAGCGCATCTTTGTCCAGGCCTGTAACACAGTCACGCATAATCTCCCAGCGAGGTCGGTATGTCTCTGTCCATGTGGATTTAGCAACCCCCATCAATTCAGCCAGTTCCTGATATTCATAAGTCTCACTCCCAGCCAGCTCGCTCTTCACATCCTGCACCGCCAGCCAGATTAATTTTTTCAGGCGCTCCCGTGTTTTCTCTGCAATTTTTCTGGTACCGGATTGAACATTAAATTCATTCCACACCCACTGCGTTATCGCGATCTGGTGTTCCCAGCAAATATTTCCGCTGTAACACCACAACAACCAGGCTTTATGATGTTCTTCAAGAGACAGAACTGCCCGTCGCCATGATGATGTCGAAAACTCAACCTGACTTACCAGAGGAATTGACGCCCCCTTTGCCAGCGATTGTTTCCCCGGGATTGGTGGATTATCCAGCGTGATCATTTTTCCGGTCACTTCATCGCGGTACCGGATTTTTTTACGCCTGTAACGCCCGGTATCAAACATGGCATTCTCCTGCCAGGCTTCAAGCTGACCTTTTGTTGCTCCACTCAAATCGGCGGTGGCGATAATGAGCTGTTCACGCACAAACTGTAAATACTGGTTATTCATGCGCACTCCAGTTCTGTGATTTTTATCCCCAACCGACCACCAGGAACGAGCTGACCGCGCACAATATTGATTTCATCAAACTGCTCGTCGTCGATAAGCAACCCCGCATGTGTCAGTGCATCCAGTGGTGCTTTCAGAATATTGTCCAGGTCACGGCGGCGCTTATCCGGTGGCTCTGCAATAATCTTTATCGCCAGCCTTCCGGACAGGTTTAATTTCAGCCGCTGCTGGCGAACAATGAGCGCCACATCACGGCGATAACGCTCACCGGCTTTTGATACAAAATATGTGCTGCCACGACGTCGCCAGTAGGTGTTCACCGTAGGCGGGTAAGGCAAAACAAATTCTATGCGTTCAGTCATTTATGCTTTCCACTTCAGGACACCCGAGTTTCTCGCGTGCATTAAAAAACGAATCAGCAACAACAGCTGGCTACCGTGTCTGTCTTCAAAATCTTTTACCCCGGCGTGTAGTTCGTTATGGCATCTACGACACAGTGGAATAACAAACAAATCGTCAGCCTTTGTTCCCATCCCTCCAAGTCCATGACCAATGATGTGATGCGGATCATCTGCCTGATTACCGCACGTCATGCATTTCTGCGTTTTTACCCAACGCGTGTATACAGGCATCTCTTCCCGTTGTGGTTTCTGGCGCTGGAGATACTGAGCCGGTGACTCCGGATCAACGGCAATGCTTACCACCGTCTTTTCCTGTGGCGGGATTTGTTGCTGGTGGACGTGAGGCAACGGCGCAAGATTTTTTGTGCGCTGCTTCAGTATGCTGGTGGCTGTCTGCTCTCCCGGTA
>NZ_AEJZ01000110.1:0-14448 GCF_000208525.1 Escherichia sp. TW14182 | reverse complement strand
GGGCGTTGTAGCTAAAGTTCTGAGCTAATTGCCGATAACATTTGACGCAATGCGCAATAAAAGGGCATCATTTGATGCCCTTTTTGCACGCTTTCGTACCAGAACCTGGCTCATCAGTGATTTTCTTTGTCATAATCATTGCTGAGACAGGCTCTGTTGAGGGCGTATAATCCGAAAAGCGAATACGCGTTTCGATTTGGTTTGCCTCGCTATCGCGGGGTGAAAATGTTTGTAGAATACTTCTGACAGGTTGGTTTATGAGTGCGAATACCGAAGCTCAAGGAAGCGGGCGCGGCCTGGAAGCGATGAAGTGGGGCGTTGTGGTGGCATTGCTCCTGGTGGCAATCGTCGGCAACTACCTTTATCGCGACATTATGCTGCCGCTGCGTGCGCTGGCCGTAGTAATTCTGATTGCTGCAGCGGGTGGTGTCGCGCTGTTAACGACAAAAGGTAAAGCAACCGTTGCTTTTGCCCGTGAAGCGCGTACCGAAGTCCGTAAGGTCATTTGGCCGACTCGCCAGGAAACATTGCACACCACGCTGATTGTGGCTGCGGTTACCGCAGTAATGTCACTGATCCTGTGGGGACTGGATGGTATTCTGGTTCGCCTGGTATCCTTTATCACTGGCCTGAGGTTCTGAGATGTCTGAAGCTCCTAAAAAGCGCTGGTACGTCGTTCAGGCGTTTTCCGGTTTTGAAGGCCGCGTAGCAACGTCGCTGCGTGAGCATATCAAATTACACAACATGGAAGAGTTGTTTGGCGAAGTCATGGTTCCGACTGAAGAAGTCGTTGAGATCCGTGGCGGTCAGCGTCGCAAAAGCGAACGCAAATTCTTCCCTGGCTACGTCCTCGTTCAGATGGTGATGAACGACGCGAGCTGGCACCTGGTGCGCAGCGTACCGCGTGTGATGGGCTTCATCGGCGGTACTTCCGATCGTCCTGCGCCAATCAGCGATAAAGAAGTTGATGCGATTATGAACCGCCTGCAGCAGGTTGGTGATAAGCCGCGTCCGAAAACGCTGTTTGAACCGGGTGAAATGGTTCGTGTTAATGATGGTCCGTTCGCTGACTTCAACGGCGTCGTTGAAGAGGTGGATTACGAGAAGTCTCGTCTGAAAGTCTCTGTTTCTATCTTCGGTCGTGCGACCCCGGTAGAGCTGGACTTCAGCCAGGTTGAAAAAGCCTAACCCAGCGATCAAAAAAGCGGCGATTTAATCGTTGCACAAGGCGTGAGATTGGAATACAATTTCGCGCCTTTTGTTTTTATGGGCCTTGCCCGTAAAACGATTTTTTATATCACGGGGAGCCTCTCAGAGGCGTTATTACCCAACTTGAGGAATTTATAATGGCTAAGAAAGTACAAGCCTATGTCAAGCTGCAGGTTGCAGCTGGTATGGCTAACCCGAGTCCGCCAGTAGGTCCGGCTCTGGGTCAGCAGGGCGTAAACATCATGGAATTCTGCAAAGCGTTCAACGCAAAAACTGATTCCATCGAAAAAGGTCTGCCGATTCCGGTAGTTATCACCGTTTACGCTGACCGTTCTTTCACTTTCGTTACCAAGACTCCGCCGGCAGCAGTTCTGCTGAAAAAAGCGGCTGGTATCAAGTCTGGTTCCGGTAAGCCGAACAAAGACAAAGTGGGTAAAATTTCCCGCGCTCAGCTGCAGGAAATCGCGCAGACCAAAGCTGCCGACATGACTGGTGCCGACATTGAAGCGATGACTCGCTCCATCGAAGGTACTGCACGTTCCATGGGCCTGGTAGTGGAGGACTAAGAAATGGCTAAACTGACCAAGCGCATGCGTGTTATCCGCGAGAAAGTTGATGCGACCAAACAGTACGATATCAACGAAGCTATCGCTCTGCTGAAAGAGCTGGCGACTGCTAAATTCGTAGAAAGCGTGGACGTTGCTGTTAACCTCGGCATCGACGCTCGTAAATCTGACCAGAACGTACGTGGTGCAACTGTACTGCCGCACGGTACTGGCCGTTCCGTTCGCGTAGCTGTATTTACCCAGGGCGCAAACGCTGAAGCTGCTAAAGCTGCAGGCGCTGAACTGGTAGGTATGGAAGATCTGGCTGACCAGATCAAGAAAGGCGAAATGAACTTTGACGTTGTTATTGCTTCTCCGGATGCAATGCGCGTTGTTGGCCAGCTGGGCCAGGTTCTGGGTCCGCGCGGCCTGATGCCGAACCCGAAAGTGGGTACTGTAACCCCGAACGTTGCTGAAGCGGTTAAAAACGCTAAAGCTGGCCAGGTTCGTTACCGTAACGACAAAAACGGCATCATCCACACCACCATTGGTAAAGTGGACTTTGACGCTGACAAACTGAAAGAAAACCTGGAAGCTCTGCTGGTTGCGCTGAAAAAAGCAAAACCGACTCAGGCGAAAGGTGTGTACATCAAGAAAGTTAGCATCTCCACCACCATGGGTGCAGGTGTTGCAGTTGACCAGGCTGGCCTGAGCGCTTCTGCAAACTAATACCTTTACGTGGGCGGTGATTTTGTCTACAATCTTACCCCCACGTATAATGCTTAATGCAGACGTATATCCGAGATATTCGGGTTGTGGCAAGGCGGCAACTGAGTGAGTCGCCAGGAACATAGCTAACTATGTGACTGGTGCGAACGAAGGAAGCCAACGCCGGCACAAGCTGAATAGCGACGGATAGAAAAGATTTGTTCGTTGGAGCCTGGCCTATCCAGGCCTCCGTCGAAGACCGCAGGAGTTTCGTAAGAAACTTAATCCCCTGCGTAGACGGTGACAGAACGCTAAGATTATTCTTTTATATTCTGGCTTGTTTCTGCTCACCGTAATTAAGACGCTCTCTCCATTTGGAGGAGTGAAGTGAGTTCCAGAGATTTTCTCTGGCAAACATCCAGGAGCAAAGCTAATGGCTTTAAATCTTCAAGACAAACAAGCGATTGTTGCTGAAGTCAGCGAAGTAGCCAAAGGCGCGCTGTCTGCAGTGGTTGCGGATTCCCGTGGCGTAACTGTAGATAAAATGACTGAACTGCGTAAAGCAGGTCGCGAAGCTGGCGTATACATGCGTGTTGTTCGTAACACCCTGCTGCGCCGTGCTGTTGAAGGTACTCCGTTCGAGTGCCTGAAAGACGCGTTTGTTGGTCCGACCCTGATTGCATACTCTATGGAACACCCGGGCGCTGCAGCTCGTCTGTTCAAAGAGTTCGCGAAAGCGAATGCAAAATTTGAGGTCAAAGCCGCTGCCTTTGAAGGTGAGCTGATCCCGGCGTCTCAGATCGACCGCCTGGCAACTCTGCCGACCTACGAAGAAGCAATTGCACGCCTGATGGCAACCATGAAAGAAGCTTCGGCTGGCAAACTGGTTCGTACTCTGGCTGCTGTACGCGATGCGAAAGAAGCTGCTTAATCGCAGTTATCTTTTTAACGCATTCGCTTACGTATAAACTTATTCTGATATTCAGGAACAATTTAAATGTCTATCACTAAAGATCAAATCATTGAAGCAGTTGCAGCTATGTCTGTAATGGACGTTGTAGAACTGATCTCTGCAATGGAAGAAAAATTCGGTGTTTCCGCTGCTGCTGCTGTAGCTGTAGCTGCTGGCCCGGTTGAAGCTGCTGAAGAAAAAACTGAATTCGACGTAATTCTGAAAGCTGCTGGCGCTAACAAAGTTGCTGTTATCAAAGCAGTACGTGGCGCAACTGGCCTGGGTCTGAAAGAAGCTAAAGACCTGGTAGAATCTGCTCCAGCTGCTCTGAAAGAAGGCGTGAGCAAAGATGACGCTGAAGCACTGAAAAAAGCTCTGGAAGAAGCTGGCGCTGAAGTTGAAGTTAAATAAGCCAACCCTTCCGGTTGCAGCCTGAGAAATCAGGCTGATGGCTGGTGACTTTTTAGTCACCAGCCTTTTTGCGCTGTAAGGCGCCAGTAGCGTTTCACACTGTTTGACTACTGCTGTGCCTTTCAATGCTTGTTTCTATCGACGACTTAATATACTGCGACAGAACTCCCGTTCTGTGTAAATCGCAATGAAATGGTTTAAGCGTGATAGCAACAGGCATTGCGGAAAGTATCCATTTTCCGGTCAACAAAATAGTGTTGCACAAACTGTCCGCTCAGTGGACAGATGGGTCGACTTGTCAGCGAGCTGAGGAACCCTATGGTTTACTCCTATACCGAGAAAAAACGTATTCGTAAGGATTTTGGTAAACGTCCACAAGTTCTGGATGTACCTTATCTCCTTTCTATCCAGCTTGACTCGTTTCAGAAATTTATCGAGCAAGATCCTGAAGGGCAGTATGGTCTGGAAGCTGCTTTCCGTTCCGTATTCCCGATTCAGAGCTACAGCGGTAATTCCGAGCTGCAATACGTCAGCTACCGCCTTGGCGAACCGGTGTTTGACGTCCAGGAATGTCAAATCCGTGGCGTGACCTATTCCGCACCGCTGCGCGTTAAACTGCGTCTGGTGATCTATGAGCGCGAAGCGCCGGAAGGCACCGTAAAAGACATTAAAGAACAAGAAGTCTACATGGGCGAAATTCCGCTCATGACGGACAACGGTACCTTTGTTATCAACGGTACTGAGCGTGTTATCGTTTCTCAGCTGCACCGTAGTCCGGGCGTCTTCTTTGACTCCGACAAAGGTAAAACCCACTCTTCGGGTAAAGTGCTGTATAACGCGCGTATCATTCCTTACCGTGGTTCCTGGCTGGACTTCGAATTCGATCCGAAGGACAACCTGTTCGTACGTATCGACCGTCGCCGTAAACTGCCTGCGACCATCATTCTGCGTGCACTGAACTACACCACTGAACAGATCCTCGACCTGTTCTTTGAAAAAGTTATCTTTGAAATCCGTGATAACAAGCTGCAGATGGAACTGGTGCCGGAACGCCTGCGTGGTGAAACTGCATCTTTTGACATCGAAGCTAACGGTAAAGTGTACGTAGAAAAAGGCCGCCGTATTACTGCGCGCCACATTCGCCAACTGGAAAAAGACGACGTCAAACTGATTGAAGTTCCGGTTGAGTACATCGCAGGTAAAGTGGTCGCTAAAGACTATATTGATGAGTCTACCGGCGAGCTGATCTGCGCAGCGAACATGGAACTGAGCCTGGATCTGTTGGCTAAGCTGAGCCAGTCTGGTCACAAGCGTATCGAAACGCTGTTTACTAACGATCTGGATCACGGCCCATATATCTCTGAAACCTTACGTGTCGACCCAACTAACGACCGTCTGAGCGCACTGGTAGAAATCTACCGCATGATGCGTCCTGGCGAGCCGCCGACTCGTGAAGCTGCTGAAAGCCTGTTCGAGAACCTGTTCTTCTCTGAAGACCGCTATGATCTGTCTGCGGTTGGTCGTATGAAGTTCAACCGTTCTCTGCTGCGCGAAGAAATCGAAGGTTCCGGTATCCTGAGCAAAGACGACATCATTGATGTTATGAAAAAGCTCATCGATATCCGTAACGGTAAAGGCGAAGTCGATGATATCGACCACCTCGGCAACCGTCGTATCCGTTCCGTTGGCGAAATGGCGGAAAACCAGTTCCGCGTTGGCCTGGTACGTGTAGAGCGTGCGGTGAAAGAGCGTCTGTCTCTGGGCGATCTGGATACCCTGATGCCTCAGGACATGATCAACGCCAAGCCGATTTCCGCAGCAGTAAAAGAGTTCTTCGGTTCCAGCCAGCTGTCTCAGTTTATGGACCAGAACAACCCGCTGTCTGAGATTACGCACAAACGTCGTATCTCTGCACTCGGCCCAGGCGGTCTGACCCGTGAACGTGCAGGCTTCGAAGTTCGAGACGTACACCCGACTCACTACGGTCGCGTATGTCCAATCGAAACCCCTGAAGGTCCGAACATCGGTCTGATCAACTCCCTGTCCGTGTACGCACAGACTAACGAATACGGCTTCCTTGAGACTCCGTATCGTAAAGTGACCGACGGTGTTGTAACTGACGAAATTCACTACCTGTCTGCTATCGAAGAAGGTAACTACGTTATCGCCCAGGCGAACTCCAACCTGGATGAAGAAGGCCACTTCGTAGAAGACCTGGTAACTTGCCGTAGTAAAGGCGAATCCAGCTTGTTCAGCCGCGACCAGGTTGACTACATGGACGTATCCACCCAGCAGGTGGTATCCGTCGGTGCGTCCCTGATCCCGTTCCTTGAACACGATGACGCCAACCGTGCATTGATGGGTGCGAACATGCAACGTCAGGCCGTTCCGACTCTGCGTGCTGATAAGCCGCTGGTTGGTACGGGTATGGAACGTGCTGTTGCCGTTGACTCCGGTGTAACTGCGGTTGCTAAACGTGGCGGTGTCGTTCAGTACGTGGATGCTTCCCGTATCGTTATCAAAGTTAACGAAGACGAGATGTATCCGGGCGAAGCTGGTATCGATATCTACAACCTGACCAAATACACCCGTTCGAACCAGAACACCTGTATCAACCAGATGCCGTGTGTTTCTCTGGGTGAACCGGTAGAACGTGGCGACGTGCTGGCAGATGGTCCGTCCACCGACCTCGGTGAACTGGCGCTCGGTCAGAACATGCGCGTGGCGTTCATGCCGTGGAATGGTTACAACTTCGAAGACTCCATCCTCGTATCCGAGCGTGTTGTTCAGGAAGACCGTTTCACCACTATTCACATCCAGGAACTGGCGTGTGTGTCCCGTGACACCAAGCTGGGGCCGGAAGAGATCACCGCTGACATCCCGAACGTGGGTGAAGCTGCGCTCTCCAAACTGGATGAATCCGGTATCGTTTACATTGGTGCGGAAGTAACCGGTGGCGACATTCTGGTTGGTAAGGTAACGCCGAAAGGTGAAACTCAGCTGACCCCAGAAGAAAAACTGCTGCGTGCGATCTTCGGTGAGAAAGCGTCTGACGTTAAAGACTCTTCTCTGCGCGTACCAAACGGTGTATCCGGTACGGTTATCGACGTTCAGGTCTTTACTCGCGATGGCGTAGAAAAAGACAAACGTGCGCTGGAAATCGAAGAAATGCAGCTCAAACAGGCGAAGAAAGACCTGTCTGAAGAACTGCAGATCCTCGAAGCGGGTCTGTTCAGCCGTATCCGTGCTGTGCTGGTAGCCGGTGGCGTTGAAGCTGAGAAGCTCGACAAACTGCCGCGCGATCGCTGGCTGGAGCTGGGCCTGACCGACGAAGAGAAACAAAATCAGCTGGAACAGCTGGCTGAGCAGTATGACGAACTGAAACACGAGTTCGAGAAGAAACTCGAAGCGAAACGCCGCAAAATCACCCAGGGCGACGATCTGGCACCGGGCGTGCTGAAGATTGTTAAGGTATATCTGGCGGTTAAACGCCGTATCCAGCCTGGTGACAAGATGGCAGGTCGTCACGGTAACAAGGGTGTAATTTCTAAGATCAACCCGATCGAAGATATGCCTTACGATGAAAACGGTACGCCGGTAGACATCGTACTGAACCCGCTGGGCGTACCGTCTCGTATGAACATCGGTCAGATTCTGGAAACCCACCTGGGTATGGCTGCGAAAGGTATCGGCGACAAGATCAACGCCATGCTGAAACAGCAGCAAGAAGTCGCGAAACTGCGCGAGTTCATCCAGCGTGCGTACGATCTGGGAGCTGACGTTCGTCAGAAAGTTGACCTGAGTACCTTCAGCGATGAAGAAGTTATGCGTCTGGCTGAAAACCTGCGCAAAGGTATGCCGATCGCAACGCCGGTGTTCGACGGTGCGAAAGAAGCAGAAATTAAAGAGCTGCTGAAACTTGGCGACCTGCCGACTTCTGGTCAGATCCGCCTGTACGACGGCCGCACTGGTGAACAGTTCGAACGTCCGGTAACCGTAGGTTACATGTACATGCTGAAACTGAACCACCTGGTCGACGATAAGATGCACGCGCGTTCCACTGGTTCTTACAGTCTGGTTACTCAGCAGCCGCTGGGTGGTAAGGCACAGTTCGGTGGTCAGCGTTTCGGGGAGATGGAAGTGTGGGCGCTGGAAGCATACGGCGCGGCATACACTCTGCAGGAAATGCTCACCGTTAAGTCTGATGACGTAAACGGTCGTACCAAGATGTATAAGAACATCGTGGACGGCAACCATCAGATGGAGCCGGGCATGCCAGAATCCTTCAACGTATTGTTGAAAGAGATTCGTTCGCTGGGTATCAACATCGAACTGGAAGACGAGTAATTCTCGCTCAAACAGGTCACTGCTGTCGGGGTAAAACCCGGCAGCGGATTGTGCTAACTCCGACGGGAGCAAATCCGTGAAAGATTTATTAAAGTTTCTGAAAGCGCAGACTAAAACCGAAGAGTTTGATGCGATCAAAATTGCTCTGGCATCGCCAGACATGATCCGTTCATGGTCTTTCGGTGAAGTTAAAAAGCCGGAAACCATCAACTACCGTACGTTCAAACCTGAGCGTGACGGCCTTTTCTGCGCCCGTATCTTTGGGCCGGTAAAAGACTACGAGTGCCTGTGCGGTAAGTACAAGCGCCTGAAACACCGTGGCGTTATCTGTGAGAAGTGCGGCGTTGAAGTGACCCAGACCAAAGTACGCCGTGAGCGTATGGGCCACATCGAGCTGGCTTCTCCGACTGCGCACATCTGGTTCCTGAAATCTCTGCCGTCCCGTATCGGCCTGCTGCTCGATATGCCGCTGCGCGATATCGAACGCGTGCTGTACTTCGAATCCTATGTGGTAATCGAAGGCGGTATGACCAACCTGGAACGTCAGCAGATCCTGACTGAAGAGCAGTATCTGGACGCGCTGGAAGAGTTCGGTGACGAATTCGACGCGAAAATGGGTGCGGAAGCAATCCAGGCTCTGCTGAAGAGCATGGATCTGGAGCAAGAGTGCGAACAGCTGCGTGAAGAGCTGAACGAAACCAACTCCGAAACCAAGCGTAAAAAGCTGACCAAGCGTATCAAACTGCTGGAAGCGTTCGTTCAGTCTGGTAACAAACCAGAGTGGATGATCCTGACCGTTCTGCCGGTACTGCCGCCAGATCTGCGTCCGCTGGTTCCGCTGGATGGTGGTCGTTTCGCGACTTCTGACCTGAACGATCTGTATCGTCGCGTCATTAACCGTAACAACCGTCTGAAACGTCTGCTGGATCTGGCTGCGCCGGACATCATCGTACGTAACGAAAAACGTATGCTGCAGGAAGCGGTAGACGCCCTGCTGGATAACGGTCGTCGCGGTCGTGCGATCACCGGTTCTAACAAGCGTCCTCTGAAATCTTTGGCCGACATGATCAAAGGTAAACAGGGTCGTTTCCGTCAGAACCTGCTCGGTAAGCGTGTTGACTACTCCGGTCGTTCTGTAATCACCGTAGGTCCATACCTGCGTCTGCATCAGTGCGGTCTGCCGAAGAAAATGGCGCTGGAGCTGTTCAAACCGTTCATCTACGGCAAGCTGGAACTGCGTGGTCTTGCTACCACCATTAAAGCTGCTAAGAAAATGGTTGAGCGCGAAGAAGCTGTCGTTTGGGATATCCTGGACGAAGTTATCCGCGAACACCCGGTACTGCTGAACCGTGCACCGACTCTGCACCGTCTGGGTATCCAGGCATTTGAACCGGTACTGATCGAAGGTAAAGCTATCCAGCTGCACCCGCTGGTTTGTGCGGCATATAACGCCGACTTCGATGGTGACCAGATGGCTGTTCACGTACCGCTGACGCTGGAAGCCCAGCTGGAAGCGCGTGCGCTGATGATGTCTACCAACAACATCCTGTCCCCGGCGAACGGCGAACCAATCATCGTTCCGTCTCAGGACGTTGTACTGGGTCTGTACTACATGACCCGTGACTGTGTTAACGCCAAAGGCGAAGGCATGGTGCTGACTGGCCCGAAAGAAGCTGAGCGTATTTATCGCGCTGGCCTGGCCTCTCTGCATGCGCGCGTTAAAGTGCGTATCACTGAATACGAAAAAGATGCTAACGGTGAATTAGTAGCGAAAACCAGCCTGAAGGACACGACCGTTGGCCGTGCCATTCTGTGGATGATTGTACCGAAAGGTCTGCCTTACTCCATCGTCAACCAGGCGCTGGGTAAAAAAGCAATCTCCAAAATGCTGAACACCTGCTACCGCATTCTCGGCCTGAAACCGACCGTTATTTTTGCGGACCAGATCATGTACACCGGCTTTGCATATGCAGCGCGTTCCGGTGCATCGGTTGGTATCGATGACATGGTCATCCCGGAGAAGAAACACGAAATCATCTCCGAGGCAGAAGCAGAAGTTGCTGAAATTCAGGAACAGTTCCAGTCTGGTCTGGTAACTGCGGGCGAACGCTACAACAAAGTTATCGATATCTGGGCTGCGGCGAACGATCGTGTATCCAAAGCGATGATGGATAACCTGCAAACTGAAACCGTTATTAACCGTGACGGTCAGGAAGAGAAGCAGGTATCTTTCAACAGCATCTACATGATGGCCGACTCCGGTGCGCGTGGTTCTGCGGCACAGATTCGTCAGCTTGCTGGTATGCGTGGTCTGATGGCGAAGCCGGATGGCTCCATCATCGAAACGCCAATCACCGCGAACTTCCGTGAAGGCCTGAACGTACTCCAGTACTTCATCTCCACCCACGGCGCTCGTAAAGGTCTGGCGGATACCGCACTGAAAACTGCGAACTCCGGTTACCTGACTCGTCGTCTGGTTGACGTGGCGCAGGACCTGGTGGTTACTGAAGACGATTGTGGTACTCATGAAGGTATCATGATGACTCCGGTTATCGAGGGTGGCGATGTTAAAGAGCCGCTGCGCGATCGCGTACTGGGTCGTGTAACTGCAGAAGACGTTCTGAAGCCGGGTACTGCCGATATCCTCGTTCCGCGCAACACGCTGCTGCATGAACAGTGGTGTGACCTGCTGGAAGAGAACTCTGTCGACGCGGTTAAAGTACGTTCTGTTGTATCCTGTGACACCGACTTTGGTGTATGTGCGCACTGCTACGGTCGTGACCTGGCACGTGGCCACATCATCAACAAAGGTGAAGCAATCGGTGTTATCGCGGCACAGTCCATCGGTGAACCGGGTACACAGCTGACCATGCGTACGTTCCACATCGGTGGTGCGGCATCTCGTGCGGCTGCTGAATCCAGCATCCAGGTGAAAAACAAAGGTAGCATCAAGCTCAGCAACGTGAAGTCGGTTGTGAACTCCAGCGGTAAACTGGTTATCACTTCCCGTAACACCGAACTGAAACTGATCGACGAATTTGGTCGTACCAAAGAAAGCTACAAAGTGCCTTACGGTGCGGTACTGGCGAAAGGTGATGGCGAACAGGTTGCAGGCGGCGAAACCGTTGCAAACTGGGACCCGCACACCATGCCGGTTATCACTGAAGTAAGCGGTTTTGTTCGCTTCACCGATATGATTGACGGTCAGACCATTACTCGTCAGACCGACGAACTGACCGGTCTGTCTTCGCTGGTAGTTCTGGATTCCGCAGAACGTACCGCAGGTGGTAAAGATCTGCGTCCGGCACTGAAAATCGTTGATGCTCAGGGTAACGACGTTCTGATCCCTGGTACTGATATGCCTGCGCAGTACTTCCTGCCGGGTAAAGCGATTGTTCAGCTGGAAGATGGCGTACAGATCAGCTCTGGTGACACCCTGGCGCGTATTCCGCAGGAATCTGGCGGTACTAAGGACATCACCGGTGGTCTGCCGCGCGTTGCGGATCTGTTCGAAGCACGTCGTCCGAAAGAGCCGGCAATCCTGGCTGAAATCAGCGGTGTCGTTTCCTTCGGTAAAGAAACCAAAGGTAAACGTCGTCTGGTTATCACTCCGGTAGACGGCAGCGAACCTTACGAAGAGATGATTCCGAAATGGCGTCAGCTCAACGTGTTCGAAGGTGAACGTGTAGAACGTGGTGACGTCATTTCCGATGGTCCGGAAGCGCCGCACGACATTCTGCGTCTGCGTGGTGTTCATGCTGTGACTCGTTACATCGTTAACGAAGTACAGGACGTATACCGTCTGCAGGGCGTTAAGATTAACGATAAACACATCGAAGTTATCGTTCGTCAGATGCTGCGTAAAGCCACCATCGTTAACGCGGGTAGCTCCGACTTCCTGGAAGGCGAACAGGTTGAATACTCTCGCGTCAAGATCGCAAACCGCGAACTGGAAGCGAACGGCAAAGTGGGTGCAACTTATGCCCGCGATCTGCTGGGTATCACCAAAGCGTCTCTGGCAACCGAGTCGTTCATCTCTGCGGCATCGTTCCAGGAGACCACTCGCGTACTGACCGAAGCAGCTGTTGCGGGCAAACGCGATGAACTGCGCGGTCTGAAAGAGAACGTTATCGTGGGTCGTCTGATCCCGGCAGGTACGGGTTATGCGTATCACCAGGATCGTATGCGCCGCCGTGCTGCGGGTGAAGCTCCGGCTGCACCGCAAGTGACTGCAGAAGACGCGTCTGCCAGCCTGGCAGAACTGCTGAACGCAGGTCTGGGCGGTTCTGATAACGAGTAATCGTTAATCCGCAAATAACGTAAAAACCCGCTTCGGCGGGTTTTTTTATGGGGGTTATTCAGAGGGAAAAGCCTTCACGGGAAATATTAAGAAAGGCAGGGCGAAACGAGGAAGAAGCTTTTCGCCCTGGACAACATTCCTGCTGACGGTACTACCATAAAAAAACGCAACGCTTTCAACAACATTCCGTTTTTCATCTTCCGTAGCAGCTCGGAATAAATTTACGTTCTTACATTCTGTCTCATGGCCTTTGCGAGGCGCGTCCCAGATAGTTGTCCCAGTCTTTCCATACCGGCTGCAAACCCTGAGCGATTAATGCGGCAGCAACCGTTTCAGGTCGGCGATCGTCGTGCGGTGAGAACTGTTCCAGCTCGGGGTGATTGTCGGCATAGCCACCTGGCTGCGTTTTCGAGAAGGCGCTGACGTTATTAATTGCCAGCGGAATAACGCGATCGCGAAACCACGGTGATTCCCGCGTGGAAAGTGAGAGTTCAATCTCCGGCGCAAGCAGACGGAAGGCGCAGATGGTTTGCACTAACTGGCGTTCATCCATAATCGACGCAGGCTCAATGCCGCCAGTACACGGACGCAGGCGCGGGAAGGAGACTGAATAACGACTTTGCCAGTAATGCTGTTGCAGCCACAGTAAATGCTCGGCAACCATATAGCAGTCAACGCGCCAGCTGTCAGAAAGGCCGATTAGCGCGCCGAGGCCTATCTTATCAATCCCCGCGCGACCCAGCCGATCCGGCGTTTCCAGTCGCCAGAAAAAGTCCTGTTTTTTACCTTTCAGATGATGGCGGGCATATGTCGCCTCGTGATACGTCTCCTGATAAACCATTACCCCATCGAGACCAAGTTGCTTTAACTCGGCGTATTCCGCTTCCGCCAGCGGCTGTACTTCCATCTGTAGTGAAGAGAACTGTTCACGCAGGGCAGGGAGATGACGACGAAAGTAATCCATTCCCACTTTTGCCTGATGTTCACCAGTGACCAGCAACAGATGCTCAAAGCCCATTTCCCGAATAGCGGCGCTTTCTCTGGCGATATCTGCTTCATCCAGCGTTTTGCGCTTGATGCGATTGCTCATGGAAAATCCACAGTACGTGCAGTCGTTAGCGCAAAGATTGGAAAGATAAAGCGGGACGTAGAAGCTGACGACGTTGCCAAATCGCTGACGAGTCAGACGCTGCGCCCGTTGAGCCAGTGGTTCCAGGTATTCACTGGCGGCTGGCGATAACAGCGCCATCATGTCGTCGCGGGTAAGTGGCGCTGTACTCAGCGCCCGCTCTACGTCAGCAGCCGTTTTGCTGTTGATACGCAGGCGGATGTCGTCCCAGTCCAGTTGCCGCCAGCGGTCGCTGAAGGTTTTCATGCCGATGCCTCCAGAAATCCGGTCAGTGGGCTGGTGGCATGAGCAAAATGACTGCGGCTGCCAGGTCCGGCCTGACGTGCCAGCAGGCCCGCTTCTACCGCCAGGCGAAATGCCTTCGCCATGGTGACGGGATCGTCCGCGACGGCAATTGCCGTATTCACTAACACCGCATCGGCGCCCATTTCCAGCGCCTGCGCGGCATGGCTTGGAACGCCGATGCCAGCATCAACGACTACCGGAACCGTGGCCTGCTGGATAATAATCTCCAGCATGGCGCGGGTTTCTAGCCCCTGATTAGAACCAATCGGTGCACCGAGCGGCATCACCGCTGCACAGCCCACTTCTTCCAGACGTTTGCACAACACCGGATCGGCACCGCAGTAAGGCAGCACGACAAATCCTTGTTGCACCAGCGTTTCGGCGGCTTTCAGCGTTTCGATGGGATCGGGCAACAACCAGCGGGCGTCAGGGTGAATCTCCAGCTTCAGCCAGTGTGTTCCTAACGCTTCACGTGCCAGATGGGCAGCGAAAATGGCTTCTTCCGCCGTTTTCGCCCCAGAAGTATTCGGCAGCAGTGTCACACCCGCCGCGATAAGCGGGG
>NZ_AEJZ01000111.1:0-13833 GCF_000208525.1 Escherichia sp. TW14182 | reverse complement strand
ATGCGGCGTGAACGCCTTATCCGGCCTACACCCGTTCGTAAAACTGATAAGATGCGCCAGCATCGCATCAGGCATTGTGCTCCAACTGCCGGATGCGGCATACCGATTAATGCAGCACCGTCACCGCGTCTTCCAGTCGGCTGGCGCGGTGTTTTACCATCGCCGACACCTGCGCGCTCTCCTCCACTAGCTCGGCGTTTTTCTGGGTGATCAGGTTAAGCTCATCTACCGCACGGGTCAGGCTGGAAAGCCCATCAGCCTGTTCCAGCGTTGAATGGCTAATCTGAGCAATTAACTGGGTGACGTTTTTTACCTGCACCACAATATCGTCCATCGTCCGCCCGGCGGCGTGTACCTGTTGCGAACCGGATTGCACCTTATCTGCACTGGCATCAATTAGCTTGCGAATATCGTTGGCAGCATTGGCGCTACGGCTGGCTAAATGACGTACCTCCCCAGCCACCACCGCGAAACCTTTGCCTTGTTCTCCGGCGCGCGCCGCTTCCACCGCCGCATTCAGGGCGAGGATATTGGTCTGAAACGCAATATCGTTAATCAGCGAAGTTATGGTGCCAATGCGCTGGGTACTGTCGGCGATATCGTCCATCGTTTTGATCACCGTGGTCATCGCTTCCCCGCCCTGCACTGCTGCATTACTGGCAGTGATAGAAAGTTTATCGGCAGCCGACGCCGTAGCAGAGTTCTGTTTCACCGACGCCGCCATCTGGTTCATGGTCGCCACCGTTTGCTGAACGTTATCAACTGTCTGCTGGGTATGTTCGTTCAGTTCATCAGTGCCTTTCGCCAGCGTCTCGCTGCCGTTTCTGACACTGGACACCTGGCTTGAGACATCATTAATTAGCCAACGGCACATCAGGCCAAGTTGCCCTACCGCGCGTAATGTCAGCCCCAGCTCATCGCTGCGATTCAAATGCTCAACACTATTACGTTCTCCGGTCGCCACCTTCAGTGCCTGACGGGCAACATTTTCTATCGGGCGTACAATCTGCCATTCAAAACAGGCACTTGCCAACAACATCACTAGCGCACAGAGGAAATACGTCACCACCGGGGCAGCAACAAACCAGAGCATTGCCGCCAGCACGATAAACATCAGCGCCATCACTCCACGCGCCCGCCAGCGAAGCGGCAATGAAGGCTGTTTTCCCAGCCAGCCTTTACGCACCACCAGACCTTTATGAATACGCTTATTTGTACGTCCGGCATTCAGCGCCTTGTACAGCGGCTCTACCGCTGCGATCTCGTCATCCGTCGCCCGTGTACGAATCGACATATAACCACTGATTTTGCCCTCACGCACCATCGGCACCACATTCGCCCGCACCCAATAATGATCGCCATTTTTGTGCCGATTTTTCACAATACCACTCCAGGGTTCCCCCTGCTTCAGGGTGTACCACATATCAGCAAAGGCCGCTTTCGGCATATCCGGATGGCGCACCATGTTATGCGGCTGTCCCTGTAACTCTTGCAAGGTATAGCCGCTAACCTGCACAAAAGTGTCATTAGCATGTGTGATATAGCTTTGTAGATTGGTAGTAGACATCAGAGTGGTATCGTCAGCCAGCGGGATATTTTGCTGGGTGACATACGAATGAGAAGACATAATCGCGTCCTGTGCAAGTTATATTGTTGTTAACTTCTTGTCAGAAGTTATGTCGGCTCCGGTGAGGTTATCTATAGTGGTTTAATTTGATTTAGATCGCAATTTTCGATTAAAGCACAAAACCTAATTCCTTGATTTAAAATACTTTCACTTGGGTACTATCCCGGCACGTTTATTATATTGCCCAATAATCAGGCAATTATTGCCCTGACATAGTGCATTTCCTCCTGGATAGCAGGAGGTGCGCCCGATAAAAATCGTGCAAAATAACGGCAAGTGTTAACAAATAGCATTAAATATTGCATGAATGATAACCGCATTTATGTTTATCCCGATTTTCGCGATCGCAGCCGGAGTGGCGCAATCCCTGCAATACTTAAATCGGTATCATGTGATACGCGAGCCTCCGGAGCATATTTTGAACAGGTTACCTTCGAGCGCATCGGCTTTAGCGTGCAGCGCCCACGCCCTGAATCTCATTGAAAAGCGAACGCTGGATCATGAGGAGATGAAAGCACTTAACCGCGAGGTGATTGAATACTTCAAAGAGCATGTCAATCCGGGGTTTTTAGAGTATCGCAAATCTGTTACCGCCGGCGGGGATTACGGAGCCGTAGAGTGGCAAGCGGGAGGTTTAAATACGCTTGTCGACACCCAAGGACAGGAGTTTATCGACTGCCTGGGAGGTTTTGGCATTTTCAACGTGGGGCACCGTAATCCAGTTGTGGTTTCCGCCGTACAGAATCAACTTGCGAAACAGCCGCTGCACAGCCAGGAGTTGCTAGACCCATTACGGGCGATGCTGGCGAAAACCCTTGCCGCGCTAACGCCCGGTAAACTGAAATACAGCTTCTTCTGTAATAGCGGCACTGAGTCCGTTGAAGCGGCGCTGAAGCTGGCGAAGGCTTATCAGTCACCGCGCGGCAAGTTTACTTTTATTGCCACCAGCGGCGCGTTCCACGGTAAATCGCTTGGCGCGCTGTCAGCCACGGCAAAATCGACCTTCCGCAAACCGTTTATGCCGCTGCTACCGGGCTTCCGTCATGTGCCGTTTGGCAATATCGAAGCCATGCGCGCGGCCCTTAGCGAGTGCAAAAAAACCGGTGATGATGTGGCTGCGGTGATCCTTGAGCCGATTCAGGGCGAAGGTGGCGTCATTCTGCCGCCGCCGGGCTATCTCACCGCCGTGCGTAAGCTGTGCGATGAGTTCGGCGCACTGATGATCCTCGATGAAGTACAAACGGGTATGGGGCGCACGGGCAAGATGTTCGCCTGTGAGCATGAGAACGTTCAGCCGGACATTCTGTGTCTGGCAAAAGCCCTCGGCGGCGGCGTGATGCCGATTGGCGCAACCATCGCCACTGAAGAGGTGTTCTCAGTCCTGTTCGACAACCCATTCCTGCATACCACCACCTTTGGCGGCAACCCGCTGGCCTGTGCGGCGGCGCTGGCGACCATCAATGTGTTGCTGGAGCAGAACTTACCGGCTCAGGCTGAACAAAAAGGCGATATGTTGCTGGACGGTTTCCGCCAACTGGCGCGGGAATATCCCGATCTGGTGCAGGAAGCGCGAGGTAAAGGGATGTTGATGGCGATTGAGTTTGTTGATAACGAAATCGGCTACAACTTTGCCAGCGAGATGTTCCGCCAGCGTGTGCTGGTCGCCGGCACGCTCAACAACGCCAAAACGATCCGCATTGAACCGCCACTGACGCTGACCATTGAACAGTGTGAACTGGTGATCAAAGCGGCGCGTAAGGCGCTGGCGGCCATGCGAGTAAGTGTCGAAGAAGCGTAATATCAAATCGGATGGCGATGCAACGTCGCCATCCGATCTCTTTATACGATTCGCACGCCCGCAGGCATCATCCGTTCCGGCGTTAACAGTACGCTTTCACTGCCGTCATCGGTTTCCGCACACAACAGCATGCATTCCGACGTTTCACCGCGCATTTTCGCTTTTTGCAGATTGCACAAGACCACCACCGTTTTCCCCATCAGCTCTTCTTCGCTGTAGTACGGCACCAGGCTGGTCACGGTTTGCAGCGTTTTTTCCCCCACATCAACCTGTACAATGTACAGCTTGTCGGCGTTTTCATGGCGTTTCACTTCCACAATTTTCCCGACGCGCATTTCCAGTCGCGCAAAATCAGCGTAAGCCACGGTTTCCATTGTTTCCCCCTCAAGTAAAATTTTACTAAACTATAGCAAAAGTTTTTCTCAATCCTGTAGGCTAAAAATGGAGAATGCAGGCGTGATCACATTCGTAAGCCGCTGTGTTACCGTTACAGCGTCAAAGAAACGCGCTTTATTTACTGAAAACAGGTGACCCGATAAGCACTTCCTCTACAATGGAGACGCACATCAGGGAAAGTAAAAAAGGTAAACATGGCAACACTAAAAGACATCGCAATCGAAGCTGGCGTATCCCTGGCGACAGTATCCAGGGTCTTAAATGACGATCCGACGTTGAATGTGAAAGAAGAGACGAAACATCGCATTCTCGAGATCGCCGAAAAGCTGGAGTACAAGACCAGTAGTGCCCGTAAACTCCAGACAGGTGCAGTCAACCAACACCATATTCTGGCTATCTACAGCTACCAACAGGAGCTGGAGATCAACGATCCTTACTATCTGGCGATCCGCCACGGCATTGAAACCCAGTGCGAAAAGCTGGCGATCGAACTGACCAACTGTTATGAACACAACGGCTTGCCGGACATTAAAAACGTCACCGGCATTTTGATTGTCGGTAAACCCACGCCTGCCCTGCGCGCCGCCGCCAGCGCATTGACCGACAATATCTGTTTTATCGACTTTCACGAACCCGGCAGCGGTTACGATGCGGTGGATATCGATCTGGCACGCATCAGTAAAGAAATCATCGACTTCTACATCGATCAGGGCGTTAATCGTATTGGTTTTATTGGCGGCGAAGATGAGCCTGGCAAGGCGGATATTCGTGAGGTCGCCTTTGTGGAATATGGCCGACTGAAACAAGTGGTACGCGAAGAGGACATCTGGCGCGGCGGTTTTTCCAGTTCGTCGGGCTATGAACTGGCAAAACAGATGCTGGCGCGGGAAGACTATCCGAAGGCACTGTTTGTCGCTTCTGATTCCATTGCTATCGGCGTACTGCGGGCAATTCATGAACGAGGCCTGAACATCCCACAGGATATTTCGCTTATCAGCGTGAACGACATCCCCACCGCGCGATTTACCTTTCCGCCGCTCTCCACCGTGCGCATCCATTCCGAGATGATGGGAAGTCAGGGCGTTAACCTGTTGTATGAAAAGGCTCGCGATGGTCGCGCGCTGCCGCTGTTAGTCTTCGTTCCCAGCAAATTAAAACTGCGCGGCACGACCCGCTAAATCTCCTTACACACTGTCCGGCAATCGTTTTTGCCGGGCAGTGCTGCCGTTTATTTTCGTGATCCAGTTAAAGTAAATGCATTTACCTGCTACTTTTTAGTAAAAACTTTACTAAACTCCCCAGCAATTACACAAACTACCATCACCATGAATGGTTCCGATTTCTCTCTACCGGGAGGCCCTATGAATCGCTGGGAAAACATTCAACTCACCCACGAGAACCGACTTGCGCCGCGTGCGTACTTTTTTTCATATGATTCTGTTGCGCAGGCACGCACCTTTGCCCGCGAAACCAGCAGCCTGTTTCTGCCCTTAAGCGGTCAGTGGAATTTCCATTTCTTTGATCATCCGCTGCAAGTGCCAGAAGCCTTCACTTCCGAGTTAATGGCTGACTGGGGGGACATTACCGTCCCCGCCATGTGGCAAATGGAAGGCCACGGCAAACTGCAATATACCGACGAAGGTTTTCCGTTCCCCATCGATGTGCCTTTTGTCCCCAGCGATAACCCAACCGGTGCCTATCAACGTATTTTCACCCTCAGCGACGGCTGGCAGGGCAAGCAGACGCTGATTAAATTTGACGGCGTCGAAACCTATTTTGAAGTCTACGTTAACGGTCAGTATGTGGGTTTCAGCAAGGGCAGTCGCCTGACCGCAGAGTTTGACATCAGCGCGATGGTTAAAACCGGCGATAACCTGTTGTGTGTGCGCGTCATGCAGTGGGCGGACTCCACCTACGTGGAAGACCAGGATATGTGGTGGTCGGCGGGGATCTTCCGCGATGTTTATCTGATCGGTAAACAACTAACGCATATTAACGATTTCACCGTGCGCACCGACTTTGACGAAGCCTATTGCGATGCCACGCTCTCCTGCGAAGTGGTGCTGGAAAACCTCGCCGCCTCCCCTGTCGTAACGACGCTGGAATATACCCTGTTCGACGGCGAACGCGTGGTGCACAGCAGCGCCATTCCTCATCTGGCAATTGAAAAACTGACCAGCGCCAGCTTTGCTTTTACTGTCGAACAGCCGCAGCAATGGTCGGCAGAATCTCCTTATCTTTACCATCTGGTCATGACGCTGAAAGACGCCGACGGCAATATTCTGGAAGTGGTGCCGCAACGCGTCGGCTTCCGTGATATCAAAGTGCGCGACGGTCTGTTCTGGATCAATAACCGTTATGTGATGCTGCACGGCGTCAACCGTCACGATAACGATCATCGCAAAGGCCGCGCCGTTGGGATGGATCGCGTCGAGAAAGATCTCCAGTTGATGAAGCAGCACAACATCAACTCCGTGCGTACCGCTCACTACCCGAACGATCCGCGTTTTTACGAACTGTGTGACATCTACGGCCTGTTTGTGATGGCGGAAACCGACGTCGAATCGCACGGCTTTGCTAACGTCGGCGATATCAGCCGTATTACCGACGATCCGCAGTGGGAAAAGGTCTACGTCGAGCGCATCGTTCGCCATATTCACGCGCAGAAAAACCATCCGTCGATCATCATCTGGTCGCTGGGCAACGAGTCCGGCTATGGCTGTAATATCCGCGCGATGTACCACGCGGCGAAGGCGCTCGATGACACGCGTCTGGTGCACTACGAAGAAGATCGCGATGCTGAAGTGGTCGATATTATTTCCACCATGTACACCCGCGTGCCGCTGATGAATGAGTTTGGTGAATATCCGCATCCGAAGCCGCGTATCATCTGCGAATACGCTCATGCGATGGGGAACGGACCGGGCGGGCTAACGGAATACCAGAACGTCTTCTATAAGCACGATTGCATTCAGGGACATTATGTCTGGGAATGGTGCGACCACGGGATCCAGGCGCAGGATGACAACGGCAATGTCTGGTATAAATTCGGCGGCGATTACGGCGACTATCCCAACAACTATAACTTCTGTCTTGATGGTTTGATCTATTCCGATCAGACGCCGGGACCAGGCCTGAAAGAGTACAAACAGGTTATTGCGCCGGTAAAAATCCACGCGCTGGATCTGACTCGCGGCGAGCTAAAAGTCGAAAATAAACTGTGGTTTACCACGCTTGATGACTACACCCTGCACGCAGAGGTGCGCGCCGAAGGTGAAACGCTCGCGACGCAGCAAATTAAGCTGCACGACGTTGCGCCAAACAGCGAAGCGCCATTGCGCATTACGCTGCCACAACTGGACGCCCGCGAAGCGTTCCTCAACATTACGGTGACCAAAGATTCCCGCACCCGCTACAGCGACGCCGGGCACCCTATCGCTACTTATCAGTTCCCGCTGAAGGAAAACACCGCGCAGCCAGTGCCTTTCGCACCAAATAATGCTCGTCCGCTGACGCTGGAAGACGATCATTTGAGCTGCACCGTTCGCGGCTACAACTTCGCAATCACCTTCTCAAAAATGAGTGGTAAACCGACGTCATGGCAGGTGAATGGCGAATCGATGCTGACTCGCGAGCCAAAGATCAACTTCTTCAAGCCAATGATCGACAACCACAAGCAGGAGTACGAAGGGCTGTGGCAGCCGAATCATTTGCAGATCATGCAGGAACATCTGCGCGACTTTGCCGTTGAGCAAAGTGATGGCGAAGTGTTGATCATCAGCCGCACGGTTATTGCCCCGCCGGTGTTTGACTTCGGGATGCGCTGCACCTACATCTGGCGTATCGCTGCCGATGGACAGGTTAACGTGGCGCTTTCCGGCGAGCGTTACGGTGACTATCCGCACATCATTCCGTGCATCGGTTTCACCATGGAGATTAACGGCGAATACGACCAGGTGGCGTATTACGGTCGTGGACCGGGCGAAAACTACGCCGACAGCCAGCAGGCTAACATCATTGATATCTGGCGCAGCAACGTCGATGCCATGTTCGAGAACTATCCCTTCCCGCAGAACAACGGCAACCGTCAGCATGTCCGCTGGGCGGCACTGACTAACCGCCACGGCAACGGTCTGCTGGTGGTTCCGCAGCGCCCAATTAACTTCAGCGCCTGGCACTACACCCAGGAAAACATCCACGCAGCCCAACACTGCAACGAACTTCAGCGCAGTGATGATATCACCCTGAATCTTGACCACCAGCTGCTTGGCCTTGGCTCCAACTCCTGGGGCAGCGAGGTGCTGGACTCCTGGCGCGTCTGGTTCCGTGACTTCAGCTACGGCTTTACGTTGCTGCCGGTTTCTGGCGGAGAAGCTACCGCGCAAAGCCTGGCATCGTATGAGTTCGGCGCAGGGTTCTTTTCCACGAATTTGCACAGCGAGAATAAGCAATGAGGATCATCGATAACTTAGAACAGTTCCGCCAGATTTACGCCTCTGGCAAGAAGTGGCAACGCTGCGTTGAAGCGATTGAAAATATCGACAACATTCAGCCCGGCGTCGCCCACTCCATCGGTGACTCATTGACCTACCGTGTGGAAAATGACTCCGCGACCGATGCGTTATTTACCGGGCATCGTCGTTATTTTGAAGTGCATTACTACCTGCAAGGGCAGCAAAAGATTGAATATGCGCCGAAAGAAACATTACAGGTAGTGGAATATTATCGTGATGAAACTGACCGCGAATATTTAAAAGGCTGCGGAGAAACCGTCGAGGTTCACGAAGGGCAAATCGTTATTTGCGATATCCATGAAGCGTATCGGTTTATCTGCAATAACGCGGTCAAAAAAGTCGTTCTCAAAGTCACCATCGAAGATGGTTATTTCCATAACAAATAACAACTACGGCGGCAAAAGGAGTTTGCCGCCACCGCTACCCTACTCATTTTCGGAGATGTGTTATGTCTGATACCAAACGTAATACAATCGGCAAATTCGGCTTGCTCTCGCTGACTTTTGCCGCCGTTTACAGCTTTAACAACGTTATCAATAATAATATTGAGCTTGGACTGGCCTCGGCGCCGATGTTTTTCCTCGCAACGATTTTTTATTTTATTCCCTTCTGTCTGATCATCGCAGAATTTGTCTCGTTAAATAAAAACTCGGAAGCCGGTGTCTACGCGTGGGTAAAAAGCTCGCTGGGCGGACGTTGGGCATTTATTACTGCCTATACCTACTGGTTCGTAAACCTGTTCTTTTTCACCTCGCTGTTGCCGCGCGTTATTGCTTACGCTTCATATGCCTTCCTCGGCTACGAATATATTATGACGCCAGTTGCCACCACCATTATCAGTATGGTGCTGTTCGCCTTCTCCACCTGGGTTTCTACCAACGGGGCGAAAATGCTGGGGCCAATTACCTCCGTCACTTCAACGCTGATGCTGCTGTTAACGCTCTCCTACATTTTACTGGCAGGTACGGCACTGGTTGGCGGCGTACAGCCTGCCGATCCGATCACCGTTGACGCGATGATCCCGAACTTCAACTGGGCATTCCTCGGCGTTACCACCTGGATCTTTATGGCCGCAGGCGGCGCGGAGTCCGTCGCGGTGTACGTTAACGACGTCAAAGGCGGTTCGAAATCGTTCGTTAAAGTGATCATCCTCGCCGGGATTTTCATTGGCGTACTGTATTCCGTCTCCTCGGTGCTGATTAACGTCTTCGTCAGCAGCAAAGAGTTGAAATTTACCGGCGGATCGGTACAGGTATTCCACGGCATGGCGGCATATTTTGGTCTACCTGAAGCGTTGATGAATCGCTTTGTCGGTCTGGTATCCTTTACTGCGATGTTCGGTTCCCTGCTGATGTGGACCGCAACGCCGGTGAAAATTTTCTTCTCCGAAATCCCGGAAGGCATCTTTGGTAAGAAAACCGTTGAACTGAACGAAAACGGCGTTCCGGCGCGTGCAGCGTGGATCCAGTTCCTGATCGTCATCCCGCTGATGATTATCCCGATGCTCGGTTCCAATACCGTGCAGGATCTGATGAATACTATTATTAATATGACTGCCGCAGCGTCCATGCTTCCGCCGTTATTCATCATGCTGGCTTACCTGAATTTACGCGCCAAATTAGATCACCTGCCACGTGATTTCCGTATGGGCTCCCGCCGCACCGGTATTATCGTTGTTTCAATGCTGATTGCGATATTTGCCGTAGGGTTTGTCGCTTCGACATTCCCGACTGGCGCGAATATTCTGACCATCATTTTTTATAACGTCGGCGGTATTGTTATCTTCCTCGGCTTTGCGTGGTGGAAATACAGTAAATATATAAAGGGATTAACGGCTGAAGAGCGCCATATTGAAGCGACGCCAGCCAGCAATGTTGATTAAGCAGAATCATAAAAAATGAGCAGGCATTTTCCCTCTTCCTGGATGGGGAGAGGGAAAATAGTTTCTGCCTTTATATTTTTATAATTACAACGATAAAAGGCTGTACTTTTTCTTTAGCTCATGGATTAACACAATGAAATTAATTACTGCACCATGCAGAGCATTACTTGTTCTGCCGTTTTGCTACGCCTTTTCTGCGGCCGCTGATGAAGCACGTCCGGCAGAACATGACGACACAAAAACACCCGCCATTACCTCGACGTCTTCTCCTTCATTTCGTTTTTATGGTGAATTAGGGGTTGGTGGGTATATGGATTTAGAGGGCGAGAATAAACATAAATACAGCGACGGCACTTATATTGAAGGCGGTCTGGAGATGAAATATGGCTCCTGGTTCGGCCTGATTTACGGCGAAGGTTGGACCGTGCAGGCCGACCACGACGGCAATGCCTGGGTGCCTGACCATAGCTGGGGCGGTTTTGAAGGTGGGATTAACCGTTTTTATGGCGGTTATCGTACCAACGATGGCACCGAAATCATGCTCAGTCTGCGCCAGGATTCCTCGCTGGATGACCTGCAATGGTGGGGCGACTTCACCCCCGATCTGGGCTACGTCATTCCCAATACCCGCGACATTATGACCGCGCTGAAGGTGCAGAACTTAACCGGCAACTTCCGCTATAGCGTCACCGCCACACCTGCCGGACATCATGACGAAAGCAAAGCCTGGCTGCATTTTGGCAAATACGATCGCTACGACGACAAATACACCTATCCGGCAATGATGAACAGTTACATCCAGTATGACCTTGCCGAAGGCGTCACCTGGATGAACGGTCTGGAAATTACCGACGGTACAGGACAACTCTATCTCACGGGTCTGCTTACCCCTAACTTTGCCGCTCGCGCCTGGCACCATACCGGACGCGCCGACGGGCTGGACGTACCGGGAAGCGAAAGTGGGATGATGGTGAGCGCCATGTATGAAGCGTTAAAGGGCGTTTATCTCTCCACCGCTTACACCTACGCTAAACATCGCCCTGACCACGCTGACGATGAAACCACCTCTTTCATGCAGTTTGGTATCTGGTACGAATACGGCGGCGGACGTTTTGCAACGGCTTTTGATAGCCGCTTCTACATGAAAAATGCCTCTCACGATCCCAGCGACCAACTCTTCCTGATGCAATATTTTTACTGGTAATAAGGACTGTAATTTCATGAAAATCAAAACTATTTTAACGCCAGTAGCCTGTGCTCTGCTGATGAGCTTTTCCGCCCATGCCGCTAACGCCGACAATTATAAAAACGTGATTAACCGTACTGGCGCGCCGCAGTACATGAAGGATTACGATTACGACGATCACCAGCGTTTTAACCCATTTTTTGATCTCGGTGCCTGGCATGGTCATCTGTTGCCAGACGGCCCGAACACGATGGGCGGTTTTCCGGGCGTTGCGCTGCTGACGGAAGAGTACATCAACTTTATGGCGACCAATTTCGACCGCCTGACCGTCTGGCAGGACGGCAAGAAAGTCAACTTCACGCTGGAGGCATACAGTATTCCCGGCGCGCTGGTGCAAAAACTGACAGCAAAAGATGTGCAGGTCGAAATGACTCTGCGCTTCGCCACGCCGCGCACCTCACTACTGGAAACCAAAATCACCAGCGATAAACCGCTGGATCTGGTGTGGGATGGCGAGCTGCTGGAAAAACTGGAAGCGAAAGAAGGGAAACCGCTTTCCGATAAAACCATTGCTGGCGAATATCCTGACTATCAACGCATAATCAGCGCCACCCGTGATGGCCTGAAAGTCACCTTTGGCAAAGTGCGCGCCACCTGGGATCTGCTGACCTCCGGCGAATCGGAATATCAGGTGCATAAATCCCTGCCTGTGCAGACTGAAATCAGCGGCAATCGCTTTACCAGTAAGGCACATATCAACGGGTCGACGACGCTCTATACCACCTACTCCCACCTGCTGACCGCCCAGGAAGTTAGCAAAGAGCAGATGCAAATCCGCGATATTCTGGCGCGTCCGGCGTTTTATCTCACCGCCTCGCAGCAACGCTGGGAAGAGTATCTGAAGAAAGGGTTAACTAACCCGGATGCGACGCCGGAACAGACGCGCGTCGCGGTGAAAGCAATCGAAACGCTTAACGGTAACTGGCGCTCGCCTGGCGGTGCGGTGAAATATAACACCGTTACGCCGTCGGTAACCGGGCGCTGGTTCTCCGGCAATCAGACCTGGCCGTGGGATACCTGGAAGCAGGCGTTTGCGATGGCGCATTTCAATCCGGATATCGCCAAAGAGAATATCCGAGCGGTCTTCTCCTGGCAGATCCAGCCTGGCGACACCGTGCGTCCGCAGGATGTGGGCTTTGTCCCCGACCTGATTGCGTGGAACCTTAGCCCAGAGCGCGGTGGCGATGGCGGCAACTGGAACGAACGTAACACCAAACCCAGCCTTGCCGCCTGGTCGGTGATGGAAGTGTACAACGTCACCCAGGATAAAGCCTGGCTGGCAGAGATATACCCGAAACTGGTGGCCTATCACGACTGGTGGTTACGTAACCGCGATCATAACGGCAACGGCGTGCCGGAATATGGCGCGACCCGCGATAAAGCCCACAACACCGAGAGCGGTGAGATGCTGTTTACGGTGAAAAAAGGCGACAAAGAAGAGACGCAGTCTGGCCTGAACAACTACGCCCGGGTGGTGGAGAAAGGCCAGTATGACAGTCTGGAAATTCCGGCACAGGTCGCTGCGTCGTGGGAATCGGGGCGTGATGACGCCGCAGTCTTTGGGTTTATCGACAAAGAACAGCTGGATAAATATGTCGCTAACGGCGGCAAACGTAGCGAATGGACGGTGAAATTCGCCGAAAACCGCAGTCAGGACGGAACGTTGCTGGGCTACTCGCTATTGCAGGAGTCGGTGGATCAGGCCAGCTATATGTACAGCGATAACCATTATCTGGCGGAGATGGCAACCATCCTCGGTAAGCCGGAAGAGGCCAAACGCTATCGTCAGTTGGCACAGCAGCTCGCGGACTACATCAACACCTGTATGTTCGACCCGACTACACAGTTCTACTATGACGTGCGCATTGAAGATAAACCGCTGGCGAACGGCTGCGCGGGCAAACCGATAGTCGAGCGCGGTAAAGGGCCGGAAGGCTGGTCGCCGCTGTTTAACGGTGCGGCAACGCAGGCCAATGCCGACGCGGTGGTGAAGGTGATGCTCGATCCTAAAGAGTTCAACACCTTTGTACCGCTGGGAACGGCAGCGTTAACCAACCCGGCCTTTGGCGCTGATATCTACTGGCGTGGGCGCGTATGGGTAGATCAATTCTGGTTTGGTCTGAAAGGGATGGAGCGTTACGGTTATCGCGATGATGCCCTGAAACTGGCGGATACGTTCTTCCAGCACGCCAAAGGATTAACCGCCGATGGTCCGATTCAGGAGAATTACAACCCGCTCACTGGCGCGCAGCAAGGCGCACCAAATTTCTCCTGGAGTGCCGCGCATTTGTATATGTTGTATAACGATTTTTTCCGTAAGCAGTAATTTTCAACGGCTGGCGGATGCGGCGTAAACGCCTTATCCGCCCT